>JBAUWM010000373.1:0-2541 GCA_049583775.1 Nocardioides sp. | reverse complement strand
AGACCTGACTGCTGCCCGGTGGCGCTTCCACCAAGCCGAGGTCGACCTCGGACGCCGACTGCCGCTACCGGGCCGCTCCGTCGACCGCTCGACCGTGCGGTTCGAGGGCGCCGTGGGAGGGGTGCCGGCGCAGGTCAGCGCCTTCGACTGGGCCTGCACGCCCGCCACCTTGCGCGTGAACGTCGGCGGCGGCTGGTTGCGGCTGCGGCTGCACTCCTACGACGCGTTGCGGCAGAACCATCGGCAGGCTGGGCTCGACGACTCCCCTCGGCTCTACCACGCCGCCATCGAGGTGCCCGCCGGCACGAGACGAATGGCCTCCGCACCCCAACGGCAATGGTTGACCGCGCACTTTGCAGACCGGTTCACCCTGGCACCCTTGGAAGTCACGGCCACGCGGCTGAAGTTCCGGCTGCAGTGCTGGCAGCTCACGCGCAACGGTCGACCGCCCCACCCCGACCGACCCAGCGTTCCCGACGTCGGACCGCTGCTCGACGACGTCAAGACGATCCGCGAGGGCGGGGTGCCGCGCGGTCCGTGCTGACCGGTGCTGGCTCACAGTTCAGGCAGGGACGCCGTTGGCGGTGAGCTTCTGCAAGTTGCCCAGGAAGCGCCTGAACATGACGTTCGTGACCGGCTTGGTCAGTGGGGAGAACACCTTCGACGGCCCGGCCAACTCTTGGGCCAGAGCCCAAGTGAGCTCGCAACCGGTGGCCGTGGGACGAATCGTGTAGTCCTCGAGAAAGGCGCCGACCGCCTTGGTGGACGCCGCGTTGAAGCGGAAGGCCAGGTGCTTTCCGGGCTCCCAGGCAAGGAATTCCTCGTCGCCCACGAGTCCTCCGCGCATGGTGACGACCCTCGTCGTCCCGACACCGAACGGCTCGGGGCTCGTGTACTCCACGTTCGTGATCACGCTCGCCCAGCGCGGCCAGGTGTCGGCACGGGCGAGCACGCCGAACAGCTCGTCGGGGCTCAGCGCGATCGCGACCGTGTTGCTGAATCGCACCGGAGCTTCGTGCAGGTAGTCGAGCTCGACCCGGCGACACGGGTGCAAGGTGGTGGGCATGGGCGACCTCCGGAACCAGGGATGAGAGCGGGGTCGACCCTAGTAGACCGGATAGCGTGACGAGATGGTGCGACAGCGACAGCGATTTCGTGGCCGGATCGCCGGGGTCGGCACCACCAGCGGCATCCGCGTGGTGGTGGGCCGCTGGCACGACTCGCCGCTGGGCTCCTTCGGCGACGCCATGGTCGAGCGGGCCGACGGACACCGGGTGTTGGTGGCGCCGAACCAGGCCGTCGCCGACTTCATCGCCGCCACCTACACCTTCGACGAGGTGCGGGTCGAGCACATGGTCATCACCGGCGAGACAACCTGGCAGGTGCGGTCGCCGTCGCTGATGCTCGACCTCGAGGTAGGCGGTCGCACCCTGCTCGGCCACCTGTTGAGGCTGGTTCCCCGTCGGGTGGCGGAGGCGCCGTGGTGGTGCGCTGTCACCGACCTGGTTGCTCGGTTGGTGCTGCGGGGTGTGCGCACGCGGGGCGACACAGGTGATCGCCGTGAGTGGTACGGCGCCACCGATCATCACCGGCTGCGCGCTGCCTCAGGATCGTTCGACGGCGCCCCTCTCGGCTCGCTGCGCCCAGTGCAGCCAACTCACTTCGGGTTCTCGTCGACGCCGTCAGCCCCGTCGGTGACGACCGTTGTCACGACCGTCGGGTTCTGAGCGCCGGAATCACCGTCTCGCTCACGAGACGCAGGCTCTCCCACGACGGGTCGGGCGGCAGCCCGCCGCAGGCCGGGTGGCTGGTGACCAGCGCGATCTCGCCGCTGCGGCAGCGCTCGACCAGGTCGTCGGCGGTCACCACGACGTAGACGCCGGCAGACATCATCTCCTCCACGGTGCGCGAGGCGTCGACCACGTAAGAGGCCGCATCGCCGTGCCACTCCTGGTAGGCCACGGCGTCGGCGAGCAGGTGGTGGCCGTAGCGCTCCCAGAACTCAGCGGGATCGTGGGCGCAGAAGACGTTGGCCGGACCAGTCGGAGCCAGCATCGTGAGCCCCGGCTCGCGGCCGTGCGCACGGCATTCGGCCTCGTAGACCTCTTGCAGCGCCGGGTCGCCGTGCTGGGGCTGGAAGTGCAGGCCGAGGCGGCCCGCCCGCCTCGCCGCGGCCGGCGTCCCCCCGCCGTAGAAGAGGAACGGGTGCGGCTGCGAGTACGGCGTGGGCAGCACCCGCACTGTGCGCCCCTCGTGCTCGAACGGCTCGCCGGTCCAGGCGCGCAGGAGCACTTCGATGCGCGCCTCAAGGTCGGCGCCGCGCGTCTCCCACGGCCGCGCGTACATCGCGTACTCCTCGCGTCGATAGCCCAGCCCGATCGTGTGGCTGACGCGTCCCTTGCTGAGGTGGTCGAGGACGGCGAGGTCCTCGGCCAGACGCAACGGGTCGTAGAAGTTGACGAGCAGCGCCGAGACCGTGATCGGGATCCGGTGCGTGACGGCCGACATGGCGGCCGCGACCGGCAACGGGCTCGGCAGGTA
>JBAUWM010000372.1:0-13234 GCA_049583775.1 Nocardioides sp. | reverse complement strand
CTCGCCAGTCGAGCTCGGGCGCTTCTTGCCGCGCCACGTCGACCATGGTCGCGTCGGCGTCGCACCCCACGACCTCGTAGCCGAGCTCGGCGAGCCTGACCGCGACTCGACCGGTGCCACAGCCGGCGTCCAGCACCCTGGCAGGGGCAGGCACCAGGTCGGCCACCAAGCCTGCCTCGCCGTGCACGTCAGCTCCGTCAGCGGCCAGCCGGCGAAAACGCTCGGCATAGACCTGCGCGTAGTCGTCGCCCGAACCAGCGCGCGCGAGGCGCTGCCACAAGGTGCTCACGCAGCAGTCCTACCAGCCGAGCCTGATTAACCACGCGCCGGTCTGGGTAGTCGATGGAGGTCCACGACTCGGCGAGACACCCAGGACACACCATGACCATGCAGATCAATCCACAGCTCGTACGAGCCATGGCGGCCAAGCACGACGACGCCATCGCTCCGCTGGCCAACCATGACTTCCCGACCACCAACGTCAGCGGCGAGACCTTTGGGGACGTCGAGCTGGCCGCCTGGTTCTCGGCCGTCGGTCAGCAGTTCGACCAAGCGGGCGCGGCCTTGCACGACAGCACGGCCGCCATCGCCCACGGCTTACGGGTCACCGCCACCGAGGTCGAGAACAGTGACGGGCGCGCCGAGGAACGCGTTGCCCCCAGTCTCGAGACGCTGCTCGGAGGCGGGCCCGTCACCGGAGGGGGCGGCAACGGCCCGTACGGAGACTCGCTGTGAGTGCCCCTCCGTCCCTCGAACTGGGCCAGACCGACGACCCGGCGCTCCTGATTCCTGGAAACCCCGGTGTGGTGCAGCAGAACGCCGACGCGATCGCCGACGAGAAGACACTCATCACGACCGCTCGCGACGACGTCCGAGCGATCCGATCGGAGGACGCCATCGACGCCGGACTGTCGAGCCTGGCGTACCTCGTCGACCGTGGCTCCCTGCTCACCAAGTACGACGGATTCATCGAGGTGCTCACCACCGCCCACGGCGCACTCACCACCTACGTAGGTCGACTCCGCGCCGCCCAAGACGTGGCACAGGACGCCATCACGAAGTGGAACGAGGGAGAGGAGGCCACCCGCACGGCCCGGGCGCAGTGGGAGGCCGCGGTGCAGGCCTACGAGAACGCCGCGTGCGCTCCGCCCACCGTGCAGTACCTCAATGGCCGTTCGTACACGATTCCGTCGATCAGCCAGGGCGACCCCGGGGCGTTCGTCGATCCGGGGGAGTCGATCCGGGCCGAGGCCAAGGAGATTCTCGAAGGCGGTCGGGCTGACCTTCTCGAGGCCGCTCGCGCCGCCATGCGCACCTTGGGCGCGCCGTCCGAGGAGGACGACGATGGCGAAGGTTCGAGCAGCGGTGACGTGGACTGGCTCGGGGCCGACGGGTCGGCCGAGGGCCCGTCGATCTCGTGGGACTTCTGGGAGAAGAAGTTCGGTGACCAGACCGGGGGCGAGGACGCTGCTGATGGCGGCGAGGACAGCCCCTTCAAGATCTCGCTCGGTGAGATCGAGGGCGGGATCTACGTCTTCAACGCCGAGGGTGAGTTCGAGAACTACTACGGCGACGTCAAGGTCAATGGCGATGGCTCGGTCACCGTGCTCGGCGCCGATGGTTCGGCCACGGCAACCATCGACAAGGACGGCGTGAAGATCGGCGTCGACGGAACGATCACCGTTGTCGGAGCCGAGGGCAGCATCCACGGCTCACTAGGCCTTGCCGAGCTCGGCCTCGAGGGCGAGGTGCTGGTCGGTGCCACCGGCGAGGGCGAGATCAGCATCGGCAAACAGGGCGTGCACGCCAACGGCGAACTGTTCGCCGGCGGCAAGATCGAAGGCGCCATCAACGGCGACATCGGTGGCGTCGGAGGCGAGGGCCGGGCCGAAGGGTGGGCAGGCTTCGGGATCTCCGGCAACGCCGACCTCGGCTACAAGGACGGCAAGCTCACCGTCGGCGGCGACGGCGGCGTGGCCGTCTTCCTGGGCGGCAAGCTCGGTGGCGAGGTGACCCTCGACTTCCCCGAGATCTACGAGACCGGCGAGGACATCGTCGGTTGGCTGGTGCCCGGATGATGCCTACACACACCCGATCCGAGAGGTCCCCCGTGGACAAGTCCCCCGTCCCGATTCGCTTCGAGCTGCCCTCTGCTGACTGGCGACCGGTCGACGCCGAGGCGCTCGGCGTCACCAACGCACTCTTCTTCGCAGCGCGGACCGGGCCGGAGGGTGACACCAGTGATCTCGACGGCTTCACGCCGACGCTCTCAGTCAGCGGCGGTTGGCGCGCCGACGGCGCGTCGATGACGGCCATCGCCGACGAGAGCGTGGCGAAGCTCCGCGCCGAAGGCGCCGATGAGGTCGAGCTGGTTCGTCGTCGCGTCGTCGACTCCGACACCGCGCCGGCCGTGAGTCAGACCATCGGCGCAGTGGCCACCATCGACGGCCAGCGCTACGACCTGCGCCAGACCCAGGCCGTGTTCGGGTACGTCGACCTCGAGCACCCCGACCGAGTGGCGGTGCTCGTGCACACGCTCACGCACACGTTCAAGCAGGAACCAGAGATGGTGGAGGAGTTCCGGGCCTACCTCGAGAGCATCGAGGTGGCCCCCGGCGAGGATCCTGGCGCGGCACCGACGACCGATCCGTCAGAAGGCGCCTAGCGCGAGGAGCACGAGCAACACGACCGCCGTGAGGGCAGCGCCCACCAGTGCCACGAGGCCGACGAGCAGGCCGATACGTTCTGCGAGTCCGCGCCGTTGCTCGAGCCCGAGGGACTGCGCCGCGCTCGTGACGAGGTCGCGACCCTCGGCTGAGTCGAATCGGTAGTCGACGACGGCGCCAAGCCGGCCGTCGTCGCCGAGCGCCCAGATCTTCTCCCGGCGCTTCTCGATGATCCTGCCCTTGCGAACCGCACCTCTCGCGGCGATCCGCGGGGTGCCAGCAACCCATTCCACCTCGCGCGAGACGTCGGTGATGGAGAACCGGCTCTCGTCGAGGAGCCGCACGCGGTGGGTGAACTGGCGACTGAGCCCGGCTCGGTTGAACGCTCCCCACCACTGCGCGTCGGCCAGCTCGACCGCGACGTCGAAACCGTCGTCGCTCGAGGTGACGACGTACGGTGTGCCGGCGGCCGCCTCACGCACCTGGCGTTCGAGCTCGCTGGTCATGGCAGCGGCTCGTCAGCGACCTCGATGTCGAAACGGACGTTGCCTTCCTCGGCGGCGGTCACGGTGACCGCCACCTCGTAGCGGTCGGTGCCGTCGGTGAGCAAGCACGTGGTGGTAGCGCCGACGAAGCCGTAGAGATCGTTGGGGCAGTCGAGAGAGTCCGGCGCCGCCCCGGCGAGTCGGGTGAGCTGGCTGGTCACCTCGGGCTCGAGGTCACTAGGCCCGACAGCCTGGCCCGGATCGATCGCGATGTCGTACTCGAGGTCAGAGCCGTCCACGCCGGACGTCGTCACGGTGAGGCCGTAGCGGGCGCCCGACTCGTCGGCAAACAGGCACCGCTGCTCGGCGCCGGCCTCCGCCTCCAGGCCTCCTTCGCAATCGACGGTGTCAGGCACCGGTCGGTCACCAGCGTTCTCAGCGAGCGTCTCGCGCACGTCGTCCTCGAGCCCAGAACGGCTCAGCGCGTCGCCGCCGTCGTCGGAGGTGCCGACGGAGAAGCTGCAGGCACCGATCAGCAGGAGGAGCGCGAGCAGCGGGGTGGCCAGAAGCGCTGGACGAACGCCTCGGCGGCGGGGGGTGACGTGCCTCATGCCCCTTCCCTACCCACTCTCGCCGCGCTCACTCCGTCGGCCAGCGGTTGGCGTCACCACCGCCCGTGAGCACGCCAGTCCTTGCGTGCGCCCACGGCAGCGACACACGAGACCAGACCGAGCACGATGCTGGCAGCCACGGCGATCCAGATGCTGTCAGACAGCTCATCCTCGAGAAACCGAACCTCGGTCACCAGCACCACCAGATGCGCCACGTTGAGCGCCACCCACCGCCACTGATCCTCTCGCACGGCGACTGCGGCAACCACGAACACGATCGGCGCGGCCAGCACCCACCACAAGCCGACCGCGTAGACCTGCTCGTCTTGGTCGTACAACCGCTCGCCCAGCGCGATCGCGTCGCCGTCGATGTCGATCAGAATGATCGTGGTGACCGCGACGCTCGCTGCCACCATGGCAACCGCCAAGAGACGGACCGGGTTCATGAATGTCCTCCCACCGTGGTCGAGAACAGGAGCGAGGCAGGTCGGTCTCAGTAGTACCACGGGAAGCATCCGAGCGGCTGTTGGCAACTTGCGGTTGTCGTCGGCCCTCGCGGAGAAATGGCTCTGACCTGCACGAACGCTCCGGCGGCTGTCGTTGGCCACGTTGGCCCCGATCGGCCGGAATCGAGAATCTTGGGGACTATTTGCGGACCGAGCCCACCCCACGGTGGGCATCACGGCACTACCGGTCTCCGTAGCTTCGTGACACATCACTGCTGGAGCATCGAGGGCGCCAGGCTCTCCATCTGCTCGATGACAAGACGGATCGCCTCGAGCTGCTTGTCCAGCGGATACTTGTACTTCACGAGCAGTCGCTTGATCGAGGAACGCAACTTGGCCTTGACGTCGTCACGGACCGTCCAGTCGAGCTTGATGTCTCGCCGCATCACCTCAACGAGCTCCCGGGCGATCTGGGGGAGGACACGGGCGAGCTGGTTCGCGAATTTACGGAACTTGTCGCCGAGCGCCGTCTCGCCCTCGGCCGGCTGGTTGCCCGGCGTCGCAGGCGAGCGGAGGTAGTTCGTCAGCCCGACGGCTGCCTTGATCCAACTCTTCGCGTCACCCTGGAGCACCTTGCGCCACGAGTACCCAGCGCAGACGTCGTCGATGGATTCGATCGGCGAGCGACCCGGACCTCAGCTGGCCTGCCACATGTGCGGCTGCACGATCTGCGGCACTTCTACGCGTCCGGGCTGATCGCTGCCGGCTGTGACGTCGTCACCGTCCAGCGGGCGCTCGGGCACTCCTCGGCGACCACCACGCTGAACACCTACAGCCATCTGTGGCCGACTGCTGAGGACCGGACGCGGGCCGCAGCAGCAGATCTAATGAACCAGGCTGTCCGTTTGTCGCTTAATAAGTGACAAACGGACAGCGTCGGCCCATACTTGGCACTTAATAAAGGACATACGGACATGCCGACTCTCTTCACCACCCCAGACCCAGATCTCGAGGACCAGCAGGTCATCGCCGAGATCCACGCCTTCCGCGCCTCGCTCGCGGACTTCCTTCGCGTGCCCAAGCGTTGGAACGGCCTACTTCGCCGCACGACGACGGCCCGAGCGATCCAGGGCTCCAACACCATCGAGGGGTACACGGTCAGCGACGAGGATGCCGTCGCCGCGGTCGATGACGAGCCGCCGCTCAGCGCGGACGACGCCACCTGGATGGAGATCCTCGCGTACCGGCGCGTGCTGACGTATGTGCTCAACGTGGCGACCGAGCCGGGCTTCGTGATCGACGAGGCGGTCCTTCGGTCCATGCACTTCATGCTGCTCGACCACGACCTCACGAAGACGCCGGGGCGGTACCGCACCAACGAGATCTTCGTGCGCGACGACAAGCGCGGGGTCAACGTGTACGAGGGCCCCGACGGGGATCTGGTGCCTGAGCTGATGCGCGCCCTCTCGCAGTCGCTCGCCATACCGAGTCCCGACGACCCACTGGTGCGGGGCGCCATGGCACACCTGAACCTCGTCATGATCCATCCGTTTCGCGACGGCAACGGGCGCATGGCTCGTGCTCTGCAAACCATGGTGCTGGCACAAGACCAGGTCGTGGAGCCGACCTTCTCCAGCATCGAGGAGTGGCTCGGCAACAACACGCAGGACTACTACGACGTCCTCGCGGCCACCGGACGCGGATCCTGGCACCCGCACAACGACGCGACCCTCTGGGTGAAGTTCAATCTGCGGGCGCACCACATGCAGGCACAGACGATGCGCCGCCGATTCGATGAGGCCGAAACCCAGTGGCGCAGGCTAGACGAGCTGATCAGCGAGCACCGGCTGAACGATCGGATCGGCGCCGCTCTCTTCGACGCTCTGCTCGGGCTCCGGGTAACCCGGCCCTCCTACGTGAAGCTCACAGACCTAGACGAGCGCACCGCAACCAGGGACCTCGTGAACGCAGCGGAGCTCGGGCTCTTGGACGCTCGCGGCGAGCGGCGGGGGCGCCATTACGTCGCCGGCGAGCCACTTCGGAAGATCCAGGAACAGCTTCGGGCCGAGAGGAAGCCGCTTGAGGACCCGTATCCGACACTCATCGGTGAGATCCGACGTGCACTGCCGTAATACGGGCAGACCATTGCGCGTAAGGGCTCCACTCAAGCCGCAGCTTCGGCCCGGTTCGCGCGAACCCAAGGCATGGGTCGGACCTCGCTGGTAAGACAGCAACATGAGGTCAAACTGTGCTCTCTACGTGGACGCTGGCTACCTGCTTGCCTCGGCCGCGACCCGAGTCACCGGAACCTCACTCCGCAACAGCATTCATGTCGAGTTTCAGGCGCTGATACAGGCGCTGGTCGATGGCGTGGGATGACATCTAAGCGCACACGTGGGGTGCTGGTCCGCCGATGAGCAGGGCGCGGAGCGGGCCTGGGTGCCGGCCAGGACCGGCAGCCGCTGGTCTCTTGCGGACTTTTTGCGGACCAGACGCGGACTTTCGTCGGGCGACCCGTTCCTGACCCGCGGAAATGCAGCGACTCAGTAGTACCACGGGTACGGCGACCAGTCGGGCTCCCGCTTCTCGAGGAACTGGTCGCGCCCCTCCTGCGCCTCGTCGGTCATGTACGCCAGCCGGGTGGCCTCGCCCGCGAAGAGCTGCTGGCCGACCAGGCCATCGTCAATGAGGTTGAACGAGTACTTCAGCATCCGCTGGGCGGTGGGCGACTTTCCGTTGATGATCCGGCCCCATTCCAACGCCTGCGCCTCGAGCTCGGCGTGCGGCACGGCGCGGTTGACCGCACCCATCCGGACGCCGTCCTCGGCCGAGTACTCCTCGGCCAGGAAGAAGATCTCGCGGGCGAACTTCTGACCCACCTGGCGGGCGAGGTAGGCGGAGCCGAACCCGCCGTCGAAGGAACCCACGTCAGCGTCGGTCTGCTTGAATCGCGCCTCCTCGGCGCTCGCCAGGGTGAGGTCGCTGACGACGTGCAGCGAGTGGCCGCCGCCGGCGGCCCAGCCGGGCACGACGCAGATGACGATCTTCGGCATGAACCGGATCAGCCGCTGGCACTCCAGGATGTGCAGCCGCGCCATTTTCGCGGCGTCGATCGGGTTCGGCGGCGCGCCAGCGTCATCGTGGCCGTAGGTCTCGTACTGGTAGCCCGCCTTGCCCCGGATCCTCTGGTCGCCGCCCGTGCAGAACGACCACTTGCCGTTCTTGGCGCTCGGCCCGTTGCCCGTGAGCAGCACGCACCCGACGTCGCCGCTGGTGCGGGCGTGCTCGAGCACGCGCAACAGCTCGTCGACCGTGTGCGGCCGAAATGCGTTGAGCACGTCCGGGCGGTCGAACGCGATCCGCACGGTGCCGTGCGCCTTGGCGCGGTGGTAGGTGAGATCGGTGAGGTCTTCGAAGCCGGGCACGTCGTCCCAAGCAGCGGGGTCGAACGTCGCGGACACTCCCTCGATGGCGCTCATGCGGTGCAGGCTAGCGGGGTCACATCGGGGTGGAATCGACTGCACCGGTGTGGTGTTGTGGACGACATGACACTCGACGGTGAGTACGAGCCCAGCCCCACACAGTGGGTACGCGAGCAAGTGGAGAAGTACGAGGCCACGGGCGGCGCCGAAGGCAACACCATCTTGAATCGCCCGATCGTGGTGATCACCTCGCGCGGGGTGAGCACTGGCAAGCTGCGGAAGAACCCGGTGATGCGGGTCGAGCACGACGGCGTCTACGCGGCCATCGCCAGCAAGGGCGGCGACCCGAAGCACCCGGTCTGGTACTTCAACTTCGTGGCCAACCCGGAGGTCGACCTGCAAGACGGCCCCGAGCCGCACACCTACCGCTCGCGCGTCGCCGAGGGCGCGGAACGAGCCCTCTGGTGGGACCGGGCGGTGGCTGCCTACCCGCCGTACGCGGAGTACCAAGAGAAGACCGACCGGGAGATCCCGGTGTTCCTGCTCGAACGGGTCTGACCTCCACCGGAGCTGGGTGATCGCCGTCACCTCAGCTCGTCCACGTCGTTGAAACGGCCATGCACCATTACCGCCGCAGCCTGCCCGTCGCTCTCGCGCTGTCCCTGCTTGCCCTGACGCCCACGGCATCGTCAGCCGAGCCGACGCCGAGCGACCCGGCCTACACGGCGCGCGATACCCAGAACATCGTCGATGCCTATGGCCGTGTCACCGGGCCGGGCGGTCAGCTGCAGAACCCCGCCTACCTGCCGGCGCTCACCCAGGTGATCGGTGCCAGGAGCACGGCCCAGCTGCTCACGCAGGTAGCGAACCCCACCCGGTTGGCCCTCACCGCGGGCAATTTCTTCCCTGGCTGGAACGCCGGCAACCCACTGCGGGCCGGCTGGAGCAAGACGCGTGGGCAGGTGAAGCCGATCGCGTTCACGAACCGGTACGGCGCACTTCTGCGCGGCCACGTCTGGGCACCGAAAGGGGGTGCCCGCGACCCCTACACCGGCAAGCGACTGCGCGCACCGTTCCCGGGCGTGGTACTCACCGAGGGCTCGATCCAGGGGTCGGAGGGGATGTATGAGTGGCTCGCTCAAGACCTCGCTGAGCGCGGCTACGTCGTCCTCACCTATGACGTGCAGGGCCAGGGCGCAAGCGAGACCCTCCCCCACGAGAGCGACCAGGCCTTCCCGTTCTGCGACCCCCTCGCCAGCCCGGTGCCCGGTGAGACAACGGGCTGCCCGGGCGTGCCGTTCCAGCAGGAGTCCAACTTCGTGGTTGGCACGGAAGACGCCCTCTCGTTCTTCACGTCCACCCCACGCACCAAGTACGCGAACCCCAAGGCTGCCGGCGCCTCGGTGACGAAGTTCAACCCCTACTGGCGACTCTTCGACCGTTCCCCCGATCCGACCCCCACCGCCCCCGGCCGTACTACCCGAATCGCCGTCATCGGTCACTCGCTGGGCGCCTCAGCAGTCTCGAGGGTGCAGGCCACCGACCGGCGCGTGGCGACGATCGTGGCGCTCGACAAGCTGCGCAGCAGCACGTACAAGTCAGTGGTGCCGGCCTTGGGCGTGCAGTCGGAGTACGGCTTCACCGTCGCCCCGTGGTTTGCCAGCTCGGGCTCGTCACTGATGCCGTCCCCTTCACCGAGCGGGCCTGACCCGATGCGCGAGCGCGCCGCTGGCTTCGACGGTTGGCGTGACGCTGGCGTCGACTCGATGGTGATCGTGCCTCGCGCCTCGACCCACCTCGAGTACACCGACATCCCCCTCGTGCTGCCCGCCAGCCGGCACGGCCAGGCGCTCACCAGCGTCTACGTGCAGCGGTGGCTCGACCGCTACCTCAAGGACCGCAACAGCGCGGCGCCCCTGCTCGCCACGAAGTTCCGCTACCTCGAGCCGAGCGGCGGAGACACGTGGACGCCGATCACGCTGCGCCGCGAACCCCTGTTGAGCTTCTACTACTGCTCGGCCTACTCGCTGCGCGACGCCAAGGGCCTGCACACCAACCTGGACATCGCCGACGTCGGCTGCTGAGTCGGCGCACGTTGAAGCCGACTCGCCCCACGCCACGCTGAGTCGGCGCACGTTAAAGCCGACTCGGCGTTCAACTCCGGGCGATAGAGGCGGCGAGGCCTGCGATGTGGCCTAGGCGGGCGACCTCGGAGTCGAGGAACTCCGGGCCCCCGCGGCGAGCCACGACCACGACCTCGTTGCCATCGAACCGGGCTCCGGCGTAGAGCGTGTCCGAGTCGTCGGCGTCGGGTGAGGTGACCAGGTCGAGGCGTGATGGCCGCTCGATCTCGATGAACTCGAGGTCAGCCGGAGTCGCGCCGGTGGCCCGGACAACTCCGTTGGCGCGGTGCAGACGCGCGGCCCAGTCGACCCGAAACAGCGCGGGCAGGAGGTCGATCAGCTGGTCATGGGCCTCGGCCGGATTGGCCGTCAGCGCCTCGACGGCCTCGAGGTCGAGCACCAGGCCGCCGGAGGCGTAGCGACTGATCCAGACCACGCGCACTCCCTCGAGCCCGTTGCAGGCAGACACCACGGTGTCGGGCATGATCCCCGGTTCGAGGTCGAGCAGCACGTCATCGAGTGCGGTGCCGTCGTGGCGCTTCTCGACGATCTCGATCGCCTCGATGTCGCCGCCGACCTGACCGATCGCGGTCGCCAACCGTCCCAGCGAACCGGGGATGTCGGGCAGCTCCACGCGCAGCAGGAAGGGCATCGCTCGAGGCTAGCGCCTTCAGGTTGCCACGCCGTTTCGGCGAGACGCCCCCTGCAGACGTTCACGAAGCCCCGTGGCTCGCTGAGCCTCCCGCTGGACCGCTGCCCGCACCGACGCCTCGGTGCCGACCACGCGCACGTGACGTTGGGCGCGGGTGATCGCGGTGTAGAAGAGCTCGCGGGTGAGCAGTCGCGAGTCCGCGTCGGGCAGCAGCACCGTCACCCGCGCCGCCTGGCTGCCTTGGCTCTTGTGGATCGTCATCGCGTGCATCGTCTCCACGGCGTCCAGCCTGCTTGGCGCGTAGTCGCGCAACTGCTGCGAGCCCGACACCCAGGCCCGGAGGCGGCCATCGGGCTGCTGCACCGCCACGCCGGTCTCACCGTTGTAGACCTCGAGCGTGTAGTCGTTGGACGTCACCAGCAACGGACGGCCGACGTACCACTCCCCATAGACCGGCACCCCGGTCTCCTCGCCGAGCCAGCGCTCGGCCTGCCGGTTCCAGTGTCGGACGCCGTAGGGGCCCTCCCGGTGCGCGCACAGCAGGCGGTGCTCATCGAGCTGCGCCAGCGCGGCCACCGGATCTCCGGCTGTCGCGGCCGCGCGCACAGCGATCGCCGCACCGGTGATGTCGGCGCGCAACGCTTCTGCCGGATCGTCAGTCTCCACGAACTCGACCTCGTCGCTCTCGCGCCGCAGCACCGCGATCACCTCGTCGGCGTCGCCGCGGCGCAGCGCCTCAGCCAGCGACAAGATGTCGCGTGTCGAACGGAAGTTCTCGGTGAGCGAGCAAACCGGCGAATCAGCGTGCCCCTCGAAACCCCGCACGACGTCGGCCAGCACCGCGCCAGCACCCACCGACGTGAGCTGCCGCGGGTCGCCCACGAGCACCAGCCGCGCCTCCGGCCGCACCGCCTCGAGCAGCCGGCCCATCATCGTCAGCTCAACCATCGAACATTCGTCGACGACCACGAGGTCGTACTTCAACCGGTTGGTGCGGTCGTGCCGGAACCGGGTGCTGTTGTCGGCGCGCCAGCCGAGCAGCCGGTGCATCGTCATGGATTCGGGGCGCCCCACCAGATCGCGGTCGCGCGGGTCGAGGTCGGCAAGCTCAGCGAGCACGGCCTCCTGCAACCGAGTGGCCGCCTTGCCGGTGGGGGCAGCGAGCGCCACCGAGAACCGCTCGCCCCGTGCCGCGGCCTGGTCGGCGAGCAGCACGAGGATCCGGGCGACCGTGGTGGTCTTGCCGGTGCCTGGCCCGCCGGTCAGCACCGTCGTCGACCTGCCCGCGGCAGCCACCACCGCTGCCTCTTGCTCGGCACTCAGGTGGGCGCCGCGCACGCGTTCAAGGGCCGCGGCCAGGGCGGTGGTGTCGACGGGGCGCTGCGCCGTCGCGACTCGGGTGAGCAGGTCGTCGCACACCTGGGTCTCGAGCCGGTGGTAGCGGTCGAGGTAGACCAGCGTGCCCTCGAGCCGGAGCACCCCGGCGGCTACGAGCGGGGATGCCGCCACCGCCGCTACCCACACATCAGGGCCGGGCCAGATCTGCTCGGGGGCGAGCGCAGCGATCGTGGTCAGGTCGATGCACACCGAGCCCGAGCGCACTGCCCGCACCGCCAACGCCAAGGCCAGCAACGCGGTGGAGTCTGACTCGCCGCCGAGGTCACCGACCCGCTCGGCCACGTGCACGTCGGCGGCCTCGAGCACGCCGGCGCGGTTGAGGTCGGCGAGGGTGCCGACGGCGGTGAGAGCCAGCCGTGCGTCGTGCTCGCCCAGGGGCTCGAAGAGCTCGGTCACGCGACACCGTCCAAGAGGTCGGAGAGGTCGTCGAGCAGGGCCACTGGGGGACGCCAGGTGAAGACGCCGCACGGGTGGCCGTCGACCACGGGGGTCTCGGGCCCGCACATGCCGCGCAGGTAGAGGTAGAGCACGCCGCCCAGGTGCCGCTCGGGGTCGTACCCGGGCTGGCGCCAACGCAGGAAGCGGTGCAGCACCACGGCGTAGAGGAGAGCCTGGAGCGGGTAGTCGGAGTGCTCCATCGCGGCGTCGAGCGCTGCGGGCCGATAGGCGTCGGCGGTGAGCGGCTCGTCACGTGGGCCGAGCCAGTTGGTCTTGTAGTCGACGATCACGTAGCGGACTGAGTCGACCGGGTCGCCACCCTCGGGTCGCACGCGCAGCACGACGTCGACCGAGCCGGTGAGGTAGCCGCGCAAGCTCTGCTGCCCCAGGGCCGGGCGCGCCAGCGCCTCGGCGTAGCCGCGCACCGGGTCGCCCTCGGGCAGATGACGGAGTAGCAACGGGGCGAGGTCGCCGAGCAGTGCGCCCGGCCGCTCGGGGTGGAGGTCGCCGCCAGAGAGCGGCAGCTCGAAGTCGAGCTCGCGCAACCGGTCGCGCAGGCCGATGTGGCGCAGGGTCGCATCACCCACCGCCGGGCCCAGCGGCGAGTCGCAGACGGCCACCAGCGCGTCAGCGAGCGCCTCGTGGTCGACGTCGACGGGCCACCAGGTGACTTGCTCGGTGATGTGTCTGAGCAGCTCGCCGCGCAGGTCGCCGGTGGCCGGATCGGTGTGCTCGAGGACGGCATGCACCAGCGACCCGAAGGTCGCGCCGACGGGTAGGGCAGCCATCGGAGAGAGCGGCCCGATGGTGGGATCGGGTGCGACCGGAAGGTCGGCCACCTCCTCGTCATCCTTCGCCGTCACATCGGGCTCGCTGCCCACGCCGGGACCGGGTGGTGCCTCGACGTGACTCAGCGCCGAGTAGGACGTGCGGCGCCAGGTGGTGTCGACCTCGCGCGCGAAGTGCCGCACCGAGAGCGCGCCGGGGGCGGGC
>JBAUWM010000371.1:0-4386 GCA_049583775.1 Nocardioides sp. | reverse complement strand
GCGCCGTAGTGCCGCTCGTTGAGCCGCCATGAGCGTTTCACCGGGATCCAGTGTCGGTCGGCCGCATCCAGTGCCAGCCCAGCCGTGCTGATGGCGCGTCGCTGCAACGAGGTGTGGACGACGTCGGGAAGCACGTCGGCCTCGACCAGTAGCTGGCCGCCGCGCACTGCCTCGGCGCGACCCTTGTCGGTCAGGTCGACATCGACCCAGCCAGTGAAGAGGTTCTTGGCGTTCCACTCGCTCTCGCCGTGCCGCAGCAGCACCAGGGTGTGCGACACGCTCACTCCCCGCCGTGCAGCTCGACGGGCGGCGCGGCCTCGCACGAGTACGGCCCGGGCCCGCCCTCGTGCTCGCCCTCGTGCTCGCCCTCGGTCTCGGCAACCGTTTCAGCGGCCTCAGCGGCCTCAGCGGGCTCGTCGGCCGCTTCGGTGCCGGGCAGCTCGATGGCCGGGAACTTCGCGACGTCGTACTGGAAGCAGGGGGTGACGACCGGGACTTCGAGGGTCGAGCTCTGCCCGTTGCTGAAGTTCAAGGTGACGTCGACGAAGTTGCCAGCCTTGAAGGTGCCGGAGACCGGGATGCCGCCGGTCTGGAACATGCTGACCGCTCCGGATCGGGGCACCGTGACGGTGGCGACTTCCTCGATCGGCTGCAACTCACCAGCGGCGCCGCCGGTGAAGGCGGTCAGCGCGGCCTCGTCGGAGGTGGAGTTGTTGGCCAGGGTGGCTACGAAGACCCCGGCGTCGTCCTGCCCGGCGATCACGACCGCGCCGAGGATGTCGACGTCACCGTTGCGCTCGTTGACTCCGGCGCTGATGGTGTTGACCCGGTCGGTCGCGTAGTCGAACCCGCAGGAGGTGAGCACGGGCGTGGCGAGAAGCAGGACGCCCGCGGCGATCGCGGTGGGGCGGCGAAGGAACATCGGCGGGGCCTCGCTGGTCGGGTGGCAGGGCGTGCGAGCGTGCGCTCTGAGCGGGGCTCAGCCTAGTGGGTGCCGGCCCGGCTCACGTGCCCAGGCCCACGGTCGCGCCGACGACGATCATGGCGACCACGACGGCGGCGAGGTAGCCCGAGCCGACGGCCAGCAGCCGGGTGGCACCCAGGCGTCGGCCGAGCTGCAGTGGATAGGTGCCCAGTCGTCGCGGTCGTCGGCCACCAGGCCCCAGATCGACCGCACGAGGTGCACGCCGATGCCGAGCAAGGCGGCGAGCACCACCATGAGGGGCTGCGGTGCGGTGCCGTCGGCGTCGCCTCCCCAGCCGCCGTACGACAGGTAGGCCGGCAGCAGCGCGAACGAAGCCGCCCACAGCAGCCAGGAGAAGCGTCCGGTGCGCAGCGCCAAGTTGCTCAGCAGCCCCAGGCCCAGCGAGGCGAGGTAACAGATGCCGGCGGTGATGCCGGTCGAGAGGGAGAGCGGGACGACGAGCAGCACCGCGATCGCCAGTGCGTACCAGGCCGTGCCGGGGTCGAGCCGCCCCTCGGCCAGCGGCTTGCCGACGGTGGCGTGCCGAGCATCGCGCTCACGGTCGACCAGGTCGTTGTGCCAGCCGAGGATGGTCTGGCCTGCCAGCACGGTCGCGGCCACCACGCCCACCTCCCGGAGCGGGCGACCGGCGGCAAGCGCTGCCACGGCGATCGCCAGCGCAGTGGCGAGTGCCTGGCGGGGGTGTGCGGCTTGCAGCAGGGTCACCGCGGTGACCTCCGACCACGGCAGACTCAGCCGACCACGGAGGCTCGCGGATGCCTCGGGAGCCCCACCAGCAACGGGCGTCCCACTGGTCACTGCTTCGAGGTCGTACTGGGAGGCGTCGGCCTCGTCGCCGGGGCTGGGTGGGCGGGGTGATTTCGCCATGGCCTCAGTATCGCTTCCCGACCCCGACCGTGACCGACGACACCTCCTGGACCATAGAAGTCAACGCGTGTCAAGCCCCGATTGGGCCTCTGACCTGCGGAAACGCTGAGATGGACCAGAGAATGCCGTGATAAGATGGAAGCCTAGGAAGGGGTTCATCACATATGACTTTCACCGTCGGCGAAACGGTCGTCTATCCAAATCACGGGGCCGCTGTCATCGAGGACATCGAGATGCGGACCATCAAGGGAGAAGACCGGGAGTACCTCGTTCTTCGGATCGTCGCACAGCAAGACCTGGTCGTGAGGGTGCCGTCATGCAACCTCGACCTGGTCGGCGTGCGCGACGTGGTTGACAAGGCGGGACTCGACAAGGTGTTCAACGTTCTGCGTGCCGAGCACGTGGAGGAGCCCACGAACTGGTCGCGTCGCTACAAGGCGAACCTCGAGAAGCTGCACAGCGGCGACGTCATGAAGGTCTCCGAGGTTGTGCGCGACCTGTGGCGTCGTGAGCGCGACCGCGGACTGTCGGCCGGCGAGAAGCGGATGCTGGCCAAGGCGCGGCAGATCCTCGTCTCCGAGCTGGCCCTGGCTG
This sequence comes from Nocardioides sp., assembly GCA_049583775.1. Taxonomy (GTDB): domain Bacteria; phylum Actinomycetota; class Actinomycetes; order Propionibacteriales; family Nocardioidaceae; genus Nocardioides. The sequence goes on along the minus strand of JBAUWM010000371.1, from coordinate 1,940 downwards.
AGCACACCAACGAGGACAAGGCCGAGATCATCCTCGACGAGGTTCTCGCGTCCTGACGTACCCCTGACACACGTGTCATCCGAACGGGCCCCGGCGTATGCCGGGGCCCGTTCGCTGTCTCCGGCCGCCTACGGTGGTGGCGTGAGCACCTGGTGGGACGACGACGAGCCGGTGGGGCTCGGCATCGTGGTCACCGACGAGCGTGGGTCGTTGCCCTTCCACCTCGTGCACGGGGAGGCCCTTGCCGCCGCGGCGGCGTGGGCGCTGGGCGAGGCCGAGGTGAGCCTGCTCGACCTGAGCGTGCCGTGGAGCTCGATCCGCGAGGCCGACGAGCCCCTGGTGCTGCACGACAGCCTCTGCCCGCTCACCCCACCCGACTTCATCGCCGCGTGCCTGGCTGAGGCCATCCGTCTCGACCAAGTGGTCGTGGGCGTGCGCCCGGTCACCGACACCGTCAAGCAGGTCGAGGCCGGACTGATCGGCGCCACCGTCGACCGCGAGTCGTTGACGCTGGTGTGCTCGCCCGTCGTGCTGCCGTCGAGGGTGGTTGCGGCCATGCCTGACCCGCCGGCGTCCGACTTCACCGACCTGGTGGTGGCCCTGCGTGCCCTCGGTGAGGACGTCGTGCTGCAGGAGGCCCCGTCAACTGCCCGCCGCGTCGGCGGTGCCGACGACATCGCGGTACTGGAGGCCCTGACCGGTGCGGACCGCGAGCAGGTGCTCGGCTGACGCCACGTCGTCGGCAAAGGTGACCTTGAGGTTGCCCGGCCCGCTGGGCACCGCTCGCACCGTCACGGTCGTGTAGCGCTCGAGGCAGGCGGCTGTGTCGGTGCCACGGAACTGGTCGCGCTCGGCTCGGGTGTACGCGTCGAGCAGGGGTGCGGCGGCGAATGCCTGTGGCGTCTGCACCGCCACCAGGTCGCGCACCGCACCGGCTTCGGAGAGAAGCGGCGGCATCGGGGCCGCAGGGATCGCTCCGCCGTCGGCACGGGCCGCGGCCAGCACTGCGTCGAAGAGCGCTGCCGAGGCCAAGGGGCGAGCGCCGTCGTGGATCGCGACGACGTCGACTACGCCCGAGGCGATGTCGTCGGTCAGCACCGACAGCGCTGCCCACTCGGAGTCGTGGCGGGTCTCACCGCCCGGCACCACCAACACCTCGCGCTCACCGAGCACCGGCGCGAGCACCGCGCCGACCGCGTCCTGCTCGCCGTCGCGCACCACCACGACCACGCGAGCGACGTCAGACAGCTGAAGCACCGTGCTCACCGAGTGCGCCAGGATCGGGGCACCAGCCAGAGGCAGCAGCACCTTGTTCACGGCCGCCCCCACCCGCGCGCCTGACCCAGCGGCCAGGACGACGACGGCGGCACTCACGCTCGTAGTCTCCCAGCCGCCGGCACGTGCACCCGGGAGGATTCATTTTCACAGCCGTAACATGAGGAAACCTCGATGTGCCCGGCCCAGATCTAGTTTCCAGGGATGGCTGCCCGCTCGACGTCGCACGAGGAGTGGCAGGCCGTGTGCCGGATGGCCCAGCTCGAGGTCGATCGCGGGGTCGCGGCGCTGGTGCACGGCCAGGCCGTGGCCATCTTCCGAGTTGCCGACGACCAGATCTACGCACTGGGAAATCACGACCCGTTCGCGAAGTCGTCGATGATCGCCCGCGGCATCGTCGGCGTGCGCAACGGCATCCCGTTCGTGGCCTCGCCGGCCCACAAGCACGCTTTCGATCTACGCACCGGCAAGTGTCTCGACGACACCCATGTGTCGGTGCCGGCCTACTGCGTCAAGGTGGTCGACGGGGTCGTGCTCATCGGCCACCGCAAGGCCGACGCGGCCTGACCTGAGCCGCTCGATACGGCTCAGACCGGGAAGACCAGCGCAGTCGCCATCGCGGCGACGCCCTCACCGCGCCCGGTGAGTCCGAGCCCGTCGGTGGT
>JBAUWM010000370.1:0-5233 GCA_049583775.1 Nocardioides sp. | reverse complement strand
GACGCAGCGCACTAATCTGAGCGTCGTGACCACCCCCGCAGAGTCGTCCGCCCAGACTGCGCCCGCCGCAACCCCGGCGCGCACCGTCGTGATCGCCGAGGACGAGACGCTGATTCGGATGGACCTCGCCGAGATGCTGGTGGAGGAGGGGTACGACGTCGTCGGCCAGGCGGGCGACGGCGCGAAGGCAATCGAGCTGGCCGAAGAGCTCAAGCCCGACCTGGTCATCCTCGACGTGAAGATGCCGGTGCTCGACGGCATCGCGGCCGCCGAGGCGATCGCGGCGAAGCGGCTCTCCGCCGTCGTCATCCTCACTGCGTTCTCGCAGCGTGACTTGGTCGAGCGTGCCAGGGACGCCGGCGCGATGGCCTACCTGGTCAAGCCGTTCACGCAGAGCGACCTGGTACCCGCTATCGAGATGGCACTGAGCCGGTTCGCCGAGCTCGCCCAGCTCGAGTCTGAGGTGCACGACCTGCAGGAGCGCCTGGAGACCCGCAAGGCGGTCGACCGGGCCAAGGGCATCTTGCAGGAAAAGCTGCAGCTGACGGAGCCGGACGCGTTCCGCTGGATCCAGAAGACGGCGATGGATCTGCGCCTCTCGATGCGCGAGGTCGCCGAGGGTGTGGTGACCCACGGGGTGCCCGGCTCCACCGTCTGATTCGACACTTAACTGTTACAGGCTCGGGCGGGCATCGACTGCTAGCCGAACCAACCAGTGGTTATAGTCCTGCGACGACCCGGGAACGGCCGACCGACCGTGCCCGACGAACGGAGGAGCCTTGGCGCGTCTACGCGTGATCCTGCTGCTCACGGCCATCGCCTACGCGCTGCTCTCGCCACTTTCGGCAGCGCACGCCGACGAGACCGAGCCGCCGCAGCCCACCAGCACTGAGGCTGTACTACCGCCGGCCGAACCGCCCGCTGAGGGGCCGTACATCCAGATCACCTTGAAGAACACGTCGGAAGATGTGCCGGTTCCAGGGGTAACCCTCACGGTTTTCGCCGAGGATGACACCGAGATCGGAGCCGCGGCGACCGACTCGGCTGGCGTGATGATCGTGCCGATCCCCGGTAACGGTGTGTATCGAGTGGTCCTCGACGAGGACACGCTCCCCGACGGCGTCGAGTTGAGCTCGCAAACGAAGTCTGAGATCGAGATCACCGCCCGCTTCACGGTCAACCCCGGTCTCTTCCCGATCGGTGTGCAGGACGTCGTGACCACGCCGTTCGCCGAACGGCTCTCCACCAGCCTGGTCTCGGGCGTGAAGTTCGGCCTCCTGGTGGCACTCGCGGCGCTGGGGCTCTCGCTGATCTTCGGCACCACCGGCCTCACGAACTTCGCCCACGGTGACCTGATCACCTTCGGCGCGATCACGACCTACATCGTCAACCAGGGCGTCGGTCTTCCGGTGATCTGGGCTGGCCTCGTGGCGGTGCTGGTCTCCGCCCTCTTCGGCTGGGCCCAGGACCGGGGCATCTGGCGACCTCTGCGTCGTCGCGGCACCGGTCTGATCGCGATGATGATCGTCTCGATCGGCCTCGGGCTCCTGCTGCGCAACCTGTTCCAGTACGTGATCGGCAGCTCCCGGCAATCGCTGAGCCAGTACGTCAGCCAGACCCGACACGACTTCGGCGTCGTGAAGCTCGCCGACAAGGAGATTGCGATCATCGTGGTCGCCTCGGTCACCATTGTCGTCACGTGCATCGTCTTGATGCGTACGCGTCTGGGCAAGGCGATGCGAGCGGTATCGGACAACCCGGCGCTCGCGGCGTCGTCCGGTATGCAGGTCGACCGGGTGATCAGCTCGGTCTGGATCCTCGGTACCGGTCTCACCGGTCTGGCGGGCGTCCTTCTCGCGGTCAACAGCCAGGTGAACTTCCTGATGGGGTTCAAGCTCCTGCTTCTCGTCTTTGCCGGGGTGACCCTCGGTGGTCTCGGCACGATCTGGGGCGCTCTGTTCGGCTCGATGGTGATCGGACTGATGGTCGAGGTCGGCCCGCTGTTTGGCGTTCCCAGCTCGATCAAGGAGGTTGGCGCCCTCGTGGTGCTGATCTTGGTGCTCCTCGTCAGGCCGCAGGGCATCCTCGGTCGACGCGAGCGGGTGGGGTGATCGGCATGTGCCACGAACTTTCTCCTGCACTGGCCGCCTCGAGCGAACGGAGTGCTGCATGAGCGCCACCACCACCGCTGCCCCTGCGGCGCCCGCGCGGATCAAGAGGACCAGCCCTGATGCCATCTCGGCGCTCGTCTTGGCCATCGCGGGTCTGACGCTGGCGGTCGGCTTCACCGCACCGTTCGCCTACCTGCGCGGAACGCGTGCCCTCCGCGAGATCGATGCGGCACCCGAGCGCCTCGGCGGCCGCGGCCTGGCCCAGGCCGGTCGACTGTTGGGCGTTCTCGGCACGATCTACCTGGTCGTCTGGATCGTGATGGGCTTCACCGTCGGCATCGCCGGCATCGACCTGATGGACGTCTTGCGCACGGCCATGACCCAGGCCCTGGGCCCGAATGCCATCGTCTACGCGCTGGCGGCCATCGGCTTGAACGTGCACTTCGGCTACACGGGGCTGCTCAACTTCGGTCAGGCGGGCTTCATGGCCGTCGGTGCCTACGGTCTCGCTGTCTCGGTCGTGACGTGGGACCTACCGTTCTGGCTCGGAGTCGTCGTGGCGCTCGGCGCTCCGGTCGTACTAGCTCTGATGCTCGGTGTTCCGACGCTCAGACTCAGGGCCGACTATCTGGCCATCGCCACCATCGCCACCGCCGAGATCTTGCGACTGGTGTTCGGGGCGGTGGAGACCAAGTCGGTCTTCGGCGGCTCGAACGGGCTCAACGGATACGCCAGCACCTACCAGGACGCCAACATCTTCCGGAACTGGGACATCTTCACGACCGGGCCGCTTGCGTTCGACTCCCTCGACATCGGGATCGCGCAGTTCAGCAAGTACAACCTCTGGTCGATGTTCGTGGGCTGGATCCTCGTGGCGCTTGCCTGCCTGGTCGTCTGGGCGTTGATGCGTAGCCCGTGGGGCCGCGTGCTGCGCTCGATCCGCGAGGACGAGGACGCCGTTCGCTCACTCGGCAAGAACGTCTTCGCCTACAAGATGCAGGCGCTGATCCTGGGGGGTCTCTTCGGTGGGCTTGCCGGCCTTTTCCTCGCTCTCAAGCAGGCTTCAGTCGTGCCCAGCGACTACTCCACCAACATGACCTTCCTCGCCTTCACGGCTTTGCTGATCGGAGGTGCGGCTCGGGTCGGCGGCCCCGTGATCGGCTCGATCATCTTGTGGTTCCTGATCTCCGGGCTCGGTTCGTTCTTCGGCGAGGCAACCTCCGGGTCTGATCCGCTCATGCCGACCTGGCTGATGGATGCCACCCAGTCGAGCCTGGTGCGCTTCATCGCGCTCGGGTTGGGACTCATGCTGCTGATGATCTTCCGACCTCAGGGGATCTTCGGAGACCGACGGGAGATCGCGATCGATGGCCGCTGAATCCGCTGAGACCGTGACTACGGGTGGCGCCACCCCGCCTGACCTGAGTTCCATCGTGCGTGAGCCTGGTGCGCCCAAGCCAGACCCGATCATCAAGGGGTCCAAGATCACCCGCCAGTTCGGGGGATTGAGGGCCGTCGACGTCGATCACCTGGAGATCCAGCGGGGGGTCATCACCGCCTTGATCGGGCCCAACGGAGCGGGAAAGACCACGCTCTTCAACCTGCTCACCGGCTTCGACACTCCCGACAGCGGCGAGTGGGCCTTCAACGGAAAGTCGCTGGGCGGTGTCGCGCCGTTCAAGGTTGCTCGCCTCGGGATGGTGCGGACCTTCCAGTTGACCAAGGTGCTGGCCAAGTTGACCGTGATCGAGAACATGCGGCTGGGCGCAACCGGGCAGAACGGCGAGAAGTTCTGGCAGGCCGCGTTCCCGTCGCGCTGGCGCAAGCAGGAGGCCGAGAACACCGAGCGGGCTGACGATCTGTTACGCCGCTTCAAGCTCGATGCCAAGCGTGAGGACTTCGCCGGCTCGCTGTCCGGCGGCCAGCGCAAGTTGCTCGAGATGGCCCGCGCCCTCATGGTCGACCCCGAGCTGATCATGCTCGACGAGCCGATGGCGGGGGTGAACCCCGCGTTGAAGCAGTCGTTGCTCGGGCACGTCAAGTCCCTGCGCGACGAAGGCCGCACCGTGCTGTTCGTCGAGCACGACATGGACATGGTGCGCGACATCTCGGACTGGGTCATCGTGATGGCCCAGGGGCGCATCGTCGCCGAGGGCACTCCCGAATCGGTGATGGCAGACCCGGCTGTGATCGACGCCTACCTGGGCGCCCACCACGACACCGACCTGCGCGAGCTCGACGAGACGGAGCTCGACGTCGAGGCCGAGGCCGAGCTGGGATCCGCTCCCCACGTCCAGAAGGAGCACCCATGACCGCCATGACGCCCGAGCGCGAGGTACACCTCGGAGCAGCGCACGACGCGATTCTGCGTGCCGACGACCTGCTGGGCGGCTACCTGCCGGGCGTCGACATCCTCAACGGCGCCGACCTCTACTGCAACAAGGGAGAGCTCGTCGGCATCATCGGACCCAACGGCGCCGGCAAGTCCACGTTGCTCAAGGCACTCTTCGGCTTGGTCAATGTGCGGGCGGGCTCGGTGACTCTTGCGGGCCAGGACATCACCAACAAGCGTGCCGACCAGCTCGTGACGGCCGGAATCGGGTTCGTGCCGCAGTCCAACAATGTGTTCCCCAGTCTCACCATCGAGGAGAACCTGGAGATGGGGTGCTTTCAGGCGCCCAAGAAGTTCAAGGAGCGCTTCGACTTCGTCACCGACATCTTCCCGCGGCTCGGAGAGCGTCGTAAGCAGCGCGCCGGACAACTCTCAGGTGGCGAACGGCAGATGGTCGCGATGGGGCGAGCGCTCATGATGGCCCCGTCGGTGCTGCTGCTCGACGAGCCCTCTGCTGGTCTCTCCCCAGTGCTTCAGGACGAAGTCTTCATGCAGACCCGGAACATCAACCGAGCCGGTGTCTCAGTGATCATGGTCGAGCAGAACGCTCGTCGGTGCCTTCAGATCTGCGATCGCGGCTACGTGCTCGATCACGGCCGCAACGCCTACACAGGCACCGGCGAATCTCTGGGTCAAGACCCCAAGGTCATCGAGCTCTACCTCGGCACCCTCGGGGCCAAGGCCTAGCCTCTCGTTCGTCCATCACACGAACCAAGGCCGCGGGGCCCGA
>JBAUWM010000369.1:0-35014 GCA_049583775.1 Nocardioides sp. | reverse complement strand
GCTCCCGTTGGGCAGGGGTGTGCATTGGTAGTCGAGGTGGGTTTTGGCGCGGTGGCTGGTGCGGCGTAGGGGCTGGGTGTCGGTGCAGTTGGTTTGCCCGGGCGGCCCGCCGGTGCGGTAGGGGGTGACGTGGTCGAGGTCGAGATTGCGGCTCGTGGTGTTGGCGTGGGGAAACTGGTCGCCGGGTCGGCGTAGGTGGATGCGTTCCTTGATCGCCTGGGGGTGCTCGTAGGCGATCGTGGAGAGCCGCTCGGTGAGGTCGATGACGGGTTTCACGGTCACGCTGCTGGTGGCGAGCAGTTCGGTCAGCGCGGTCAGGGTGTGTGGTCCGAGGCCTTCGACCCGGGCTACCCCCGCGACCGCGCCAGTCAGGGCGGCTTCGTGGAGGTGGATGTAGAGGACTGTCTTGGGGCGTAGCCGGGCCGGGTCGAGCCGGGTCAGGGCGTCGAGGAGATCGGCGGGGAACGCGGTGGCCCGCGACTGCTCCTCAGGGCCTTCCCCGGCGTGCTCGGCGGCGTTCTCGGTGGTGTTCTCGGTGGTGTTTTGGAGGAGGAGTTGGAGGAGCTCGGCGGGGCGGGCGAGCCATCCGTAGGCGGTGGCGCGGAGCTGGTCGGTGGACGCGTCGGCAAGTTCGGGGTGGTCGGGGTGCGCAGCGAGGATCTCGGCGACCCTGGTGATGGTGGCATCGATCCAGTGCGCGTCGCCGGCGGTGACGCGCGCGATGACCAGGCGGAGCCCGGTCTCGTCGGTGCGGCCCAGGGCGACATAGCTGCGGGCCTTCTCGGCTGCGACCTTGGCTTCGTAGGCGGGTTGGTCGGCTTCGATGATTTTGGCTGCGGCGAGGTCGAGCACTCGTGCGGGTGCTTGGGTGCAGATCGCGGCTGCGACCGCGCCATCCACGAGCCCGACACAATCAGCTGAGAGTGCTCGAGTCATGGCGGCGATCTTGCGGGCGACCCACACCTCAGCACCCATCGTCTGCAGCGCTGCCCACGTGGCGGGGAGGCGGTGTCGGAGGTCGAGTACGTCGGCTACCACGCAGCGGGCGGCCAGGGTGTGGCAGGAACGGGCGATCCCGAGCTCACACAAAGCGAGCTCCTGGACCCGGGGCGTGCCCTCCCCGCCGAGGGGTGTGAGCTGTTCACCGCCCTCGACCTGATCATCAGGCTGGATCGGCATCCGGTGCAGGTCGGCCCACGCCAAGACCAGCCGCAGGTCAGCGACCTCGAGGCGACGACGCTCGCGGGTGTTCGCCTCGAGCCGGTGCAAGACGTCGGCCACCTCGGGGTCGTCGTCCGCGGGCACGAGCAGCATACCGCCATCATATCGAACAACTGTTCGAACAGTCAAGGCGCCTCCGGCCGTCACCCACCTCGTCATGCCGTTCGGCTCACCGGGTCTCGACGACGCTCGCCAGGGCTCGCTGCTCGACCACCGACCCGATCATGGACGCTGCCGGATGGGTGGGCTCGGAGGTGTCAGTTGGCGTTGACCGGGATGTCGGCCACCACCGTGGCGTCGTCGGACTCAAAGATCGCGATCGGCACGATCTGCTCGATGGCCCGCTTGAGGAACACGCCTGAGCCGGGACGCTTCTCGACGTTCACGATCGCCCGAAAGGTCAGTTCAAGACCGCGGGTGTCGGCCGACATCGGGCCGATCTCCTGGTTGCGAATCTCAAAGGCACCCTTGGGCGAGGTGATGAGCATGCCGTACTTGGTCGTGAGCGGCTCCGGGTCGAAGGTGGCCTTGGCCGCGTTGACGTCGAGCTCGTAGGGCGTCTGGGTCGGTCCGCCGTCGACGGTGATCGTGCTCGACGTGACCGACATCGACTTCAGGTAGACGAGACGCTTGGTCTCGAACGGGTCGCGGATCTTGCGGTCGAGGTCGTAGGCCTGGAACGTGAAGGAGAAGTACTTGTTGCCCTTCGGAAACCACTCGTTGGTGCGCGGCGTGGCCTTCGTCGGATAGAGCGTGTAGACGAAGTCAATGCCCTTGGCGCCCTTGGCGGAGATGTGGGACTGGAACGTTCCGTCGCGCGTGAACTGGGAGTTCACCAGATCGGCCTCAACGGGGGTCGCGCTCGGGGGTGGTGGCTCCGGGGCGTCATCGCCGAACAACGAGTCGAGGGATGAGCACCCCGACGTGCCCAGCAGCACGAGTGCCGAGCAGGCGGCCAGCGCGATGCGTGTCTTCACGCCTTGAACCCCCGGTAACGTCGTGAACCCTTGATGAGCATCCAAGCAGTCTGCAGCACGGTGGCGATACCGAGGATGGGCCAGCCCACCGACAAGATGTCGGAGCGCAGCTGGATCGAGAGCTGCAGCCAGATGGCAGCACAGATGATCGTGAAGACCACCAAGGCCGCGAACGGATAGAGCCACGCGCTTCCCTTGCCACGCTCGGCCTTGGCTTGAGCGGCCCAGTTGTCGGTCTGCTGGCTGCTGAAAAACTTCAGCCAGGCGCGCACGAAGTGCCCCATGCGGATCCACATGTAGCCCTCGGCTGGCACGAGCAACATGGCAAAGAGGTAGTCGCGTCGATGGGCGAACGCCATCGACCGCGCGACGCGGAAGTTCAGCAGGATCGCGAAGAGCGGCGGGATCAGCCAGATCGGGCTGAACACGAACGCGCTGATGTTCAGCGAGCCCAGGAGCAGCAGCAGGAACATCAGCCGGGTGACGATGTTGACCACCATCGACATGTGCTCGAACCACCGCAGCCGCAGGTTCGGGTGGAAGGGCTGCCCCTTGGTGTCACCGCGCTGACCGGGCCACATCAGGTCGATGGCACCGAAGTTCCACTTCACCTGCTGGGCGTCGAGGCTGCGCAAGGTGGTCATGCCACCCACGTGGGCGCGGGCCAGGGCGCTGATCTTGGTGAGGTACCCCGCACTCTTGATCTGCAGGGACAGCAGGGAGTCCTCGACCTCGCTGTCGCTCACCCAGGGCGTGCGCTGGTGGCTGTCACGCATCACGTCGCGCAGCGCCTGGGTGGAGAAGATGGAGAACTGGCCACCGAGCACCGCCATGTTGCGGCCCTTCAGCAGGTTCTGCATGTTGAAGGCTGAGAACTGGGCCCGCTGGCCGGTGATGAGCCACTTGGCGATCGGACCGTCGAGCGCGCTGTCGTCGATCGTGTAGATCGCCGAGATGCCGCCGATCCGGTCGTCGCTGGCGATCTCGTTGTACAGGTGCTCGATGGCGTCCGGCTCGGGCGTGGTGTCGCCATCGACGCCGAGCAGGTAGTCCATCGTCTCGACGAGCGAGTAGCCGTAGTTGAGGGCACCGACCTTCTTGTCGGGGTTCTTGCCGATGTCGTGCACGTAGATGACGGTGTGCTGCTCACCCAGCGGCGTGACCCGGGTGTGCGGGCCGGCGTAGTGACCTGCGATCTCGACCGAGTCGTCGGAGGTGTTGTTGATGATCACGTGCACGACGTCGGGCAGCCGGGTCTGCATCAGCAGCGAGTCGAGCACGCCGGCGATGGTCTCGGCCTCGTTGTAGGCGGGGATGATCGCGCCGAGCGTGGGGCGCTGTTCGGGGATCGAGGCGACGTCCTCGAGGAACTGGTCGGCGTACGCGCTGAGCCCGGGGTCGGGCATCGTCACGTAGCCGGCACCATGGCCTGTTTGGCCAGGCGTCACCACGTCTTCGCTCATGGCGCGGGATCCTATCGAGGGAGGGAGTCAGGGAGGGTCGAGCGGCTTGCTCAGCTGTTGCACTTCTCTTGGCCGGGCGCCGGCTCGAGGGGTACCTCGCCGACGTCGGTGCCGCGACCCGTGGTGATCTTGACGTTGCTGATGCGCTCGCTGCCGTACAGGCACCGATGCGGCTCCTCGCCGAGGTAGCCTCCGGACGCCTCGCCGGGGTCGGCCACGACGGTGTAGCTGCCGGTGAGCAGCTGCCCGTCCAACAGAAAGCTGCCGTCGCCGCGCGAGGTCGCCGTGTCGCGCAACGCGCCCGACTCGTCGTAGAGCCGCACGCGGGCGCCCTTGAGGGAGAACGAGGGGTCGTACTCGTCGACGACGAAACCGGTGACCCAACCACCACGCTTCTTCAGCGCAGCACTGCTGAACGTGACCCGGCCGGGACGCACCTTGTTGCGCAGCCCCACCCGCGCCGAGAGGTAGTTGCCCGAGCCAGGCACCTCCAGGTAGTAGCCACCCTGGTAGAGCCCCTGGAATAGCACCGTCCCGCGGCTGATGCGCGCGGTCCAGAACTGCCCGGTGGCACGGCTGACGGCCGTGACGCTGCCCGACCCCTTGAAGGGCTTGTCGCCGGCGTAGAGGTCGACGGACAGCTTTCCGCCGCGCTTGGTCAGGGCAGGGTTCACGTTGCGGAACTGACCCGCCTTCACCTTGGGCAGGTAGATGCTCTTGCCGACCCACTGCTTCTTGCGCTCGTAGGTGAAGATCGAGTAGTTGCCTGCCGGCAGGCCGCCCAGGGCGTACTGCCCCTTGTCGTTGGCCTTGCTCGTATAGGACTGCTGGTTCGTGTTGGCCGCGATCACGGTCGCGCCGGGCGAGACCTTGCCGCCAGCCTTGACCGTGCCGCCGATCGCGGCACCACGGCGCATGCGCACCGTGCGGGTGACGGTGCGGCCGGCCTGGATCTTGACCGTGACATCGGCGGGGGCCGCCTTGGTGACGTCGTAGGAAGGCCGCTGGTCGACGAACTGGAGGTAGTACTTGCCCTCCGGCAGCGACAGCGAGTAGACGCCACCGGCGACCTTGCGGGCGCCGAGGAACTTCCAGTTGCGGTCGAACCACTGCATCTTGATCTTGGGGGCCGGCGATCCCTTGCTCTGGATGATCTCGCCGCGCACCTTGCCGCGCACCGCAGCAGCGGCGTCGGCAGCGACGGGGTCGGCCGTGACGGGAGCCAGGAGGCACGCGAGCGCCAGGACGACGACGACTGCCCACTGCCTCGTCGCGCGGGAGCTCGAGACGATCATGGAGCAATCGTAGTTGGCCCACCCCACAGGCGGGGCTCGTGCGACGAAGCTCCCGGGAACGGTTCACCCACAGCTCGGCAACGTCTGGCGGTTGTTGCCGGTGCAGGTCAGAGGGCGAGCTGCTCCTTGACCACCGTGGCGAGCCGGTCGGCGACACCTTGGGCGCCCTCCAGAGTCGGCGCCTCGACCATCACTCGCACGAGCGGCTCGGTGCCCGACGAGCGGAGCAGGACGCGTCCGGAGGCACCCAGCGTGGCCTGCTCAGCAGCTACCGCCGCACCCAGCACGGGGTCGTGGGCAGCGCGCTCCTTGTCGACGTCCGGAACGTTGACCAGCACCTGCGGCAGGCGCGTGACCACCGAGGAGAGGGCGGCCAGGGACTGACCAGTGGCCGCCATCCGAGCCAGCACGTGCAGGGCGGTGAGGATGCCGTCGCCGGTGGTGGCGTGGTCACTCATGATCACGTGCCCGGACTGCTCTCCGCCCAGCGAGTAGCCCCCGGCGCGCATCTCTTCGAGCACGTAGCGGTCACCGACGCCGGTCTGGAGGACCTCGAGTCCGGCAGCTCTGACGGCCTGCACGAAGCCCAGGTTGCTCATCACCGTGGCCACGACGGTGTCGCGCACCAGGGTGCCCTGCTCGGCCATGGCCAGGGCCAGGACGGCGAGAATCTGGTCGCCGTCGACGACCGTTCCCTCGTGGTCGACGGCCAAGCACCGATCGGCGTCGCCGTCGAGGGCGAACCCCGCGTCGGCTCCGTGGGCCAGAACGGCGTCTTGCAGCGGGCCGAGGTGCGTCGACCCGCAGCCATCGTTGATGTTGAGGCCGTCGGGGTCGACCCCGATCGCAATCACCTCGGCACCCGCGCGTCGCAGCGCCATCGGGCCGGCTTCGTGCGCCGCGCCGTGGGCGCAGTCGAGCACGATCTTCAACCCAGTCAGGGGTCGGTCGATGGTCGAGACCAGATGGTCGACGTACTCCTCGACCGGCGTCTCGTAGGGGGTCACCCGACCCACGTCACCCCCGACGGGTCGGTTCCACTCCTGGGCCAGGAGCTCTTCGATCTCGAGCTCAACAGCGTCGTCGAGCTTGAGCCCCCCGCGCGCCAAGAACTTGATGCCGTTGTCGGGCATGGCGTTGTGCGATGCGCTGATGACGACGCCGAGGTCGGCGCCGAGAGCCTGCGTCAGGTAGGCGACCCCGGGGGTCGGCAGCACCCGCAACCGAAGCACGTCGACCCCGGCCGAGGCCAGGCCGGCGACCACGGCGTGCTCGAGGAACTGCCCCGAGATCCGGGTGTCGCGGCCGACAACGGCCAGCGGACGGTGGCCGGCGAACTCGCCGTGGTCGGCGAGCACGCGTGCCGCAGCCACGGACAGGTCCAGGGCCAGCTCAGCGGTCAGATGACCATTGGCCAGGCCCCGGACGCCGTCCGTGCCGAAGATGCGCGGAGGGCGCACCCGATTAGCGCTTGGAGAACTGCGGTGCCTTGCGGGCCTTCTTGAGACCGGCCTTCTTGCGCTCGATGACGCGGGCGTCACGCGTGAGGAGCCCGGCCTTCTTCAGGGTGGCGCGGTTGGCATCGAGGTCGATCTCGTTGAGGCAGCGGGCCACGCCGAGACGCAGCGCGCCGGCCTGGCCGGTGATGCCGCCGCCGTGGATGCGGGCGATGACATCGAAGCGACCCTCAAGCTGCAGGGCGGCGAACGGCTCGTTCACGACCTGCTGGTGCAACTTGTTGGGGAAGTAGGAGTCGAGCGAGCGGCCGTTGACCCTCCACTCGCCGGTGCCGGGAACGATGCGCACGCGGGCCACGGCCTCCTTGCGACGGCCGGTGGCCGCCGCGGGGGCGATGGTGGCGGGGCGGGCGGGAGTGTCGGCCGAGGGCGAGCTCTCGGACGTGTAAGCCACGCCCTGCTCGTCACTCTCGAAGGTCTCTTCGACCCCGTTGTCGGGGGTCTCGGTGCTGGTGGTGTCAGCCACGGTGATGTCCTCTGTCTGCTCGGAAGTCGTGATTACGTCTGGATGTGAAGAACTACTGCGAGACCTGAGTGATCTCGAACGGAACGGCCTTCTGGGCCTCGTGGGGGTGGTTCGGGCCGGAGTAGACCTTCAGCTTCTTCAGCATCTGACGGCCGAGCTTGTTCTTGGGGAGCATGCCCCAGACTGCAGACTCGATCGCCTTGCGAGCGTCCTTCTCGAGGATCTCGCCGATCGGCGTGGCCGTGAGGCCGCCCGGGAAGCCCGAGTGGCGATAGTGCAGCTTGGTCGTCTTCTTGGTGCCCGAGAGGGCGACCTTCTCGGCGTTGATGATCACCACGAAGTCGCCGGTGTCGGCGTTCGGGGCGAAGATCGGCTTGTGCTTGCCGCGCAGCAGCGTGGCGGTGGCGACAGCGAGCCGACCGAGGACGATGTCCTCTGCGTCGATGACGTGCCAGTCGCGGCTGACGTCACCGGGCTTAGGGGCATAGGTACGCATGGCGATGCCTTCTTCGTTCGTTGGAACCGATCCGGTGTGCCTGATCGGTGGTGGAGCTGCGCCTTCTGACGAACACGGCCCGGCTTTCCACTCTGCGGCGATGAGGCCGATGGGTGGTGTCCGGATCTGCACCCCGCTCCGGTGGGTTCACCAGAGCAGGACGCGGCAGGGACGCGACGAGCCACGATACGGGCGCTGCCGAGAGGTGGTCAAAACGTGGGCCCGTGAATCGAGCGTTATCTGGGCCGTCTAAGTTGAAGGGGTGACCGACTCTCTCACCGTACGCGACAACCGCACCGGCCAGGAGTACGACGTTCCGATTCTCGACGGCACCATCAAGGCCGGCGACTTGGGGCAGATCCGCACCGGCGACGACGAGCCCGGACTGGCCGTCTACGACCCGGGATTCACCAACACGGCCTCGTGCCGCTCGGCCGTCACGTTCATCGACGGCGAGAAGGGAATCCTCGAGTACCGCGGCTACCCGATCGAGCAGCTGGCCGAGAAGTCGACCTTCCTCGAGGTGGCCTATCTCTTGGTGCACGGGGCGCTCCCGACCAAGGTCGAGTACGACGCCTGGGTGCACGAGATCACCTACCACACGTTCGTGCACGAGAACGTGAAGAGCTTCATGCAGGGCTTCCGCTACGACGCTCACCCGATGGGCATGCTGATGGCCTCCGTCGGCGCGCTGTCGACGTTCTACCCCGACGCCGGCAACATCACCGACGCTGACAACCGGCACATCCAGACGGTCCGGATGATCGCCAAGATGCCCACGCTCGGCGCCTGGGCGTTCCGCCATGCTCAGGGCAAGCCGTACGTCTACCCCGACAACGACCTGAGCTACACCGCCAACTTCCTGTCCATGCTCTTCAAGATGAGCGAGTCGAAGTTCGAGGCTGACCCGCGTCTGGTCAAGGCTCTCGACGTCCTTTTCATCCTGCACGCCGACCACGAGCAGAACTGTTCGGCCAATGCCGTGCGCTCGGTCGGCTCCTCGCAGGTCGACCCTTACTCGGCCGTTGCGGCCGGCATCGGCGCCCTCTACGGACCGCTGCACGGTGGCGCCAACGAGGCGGTGCTGCGGATGCTGCGCCGGATCGGCTCGAAGGAGAACATCCCCGCCTTCATCGAGGGCGTGAAGAACGGCAACGAGAAGCTGATGGGCTTCGGCCACCGGGTGTACAAGAACTTCGACCCGCGCGCGACGATCATCAAGAAGGCCTGCGACGACGTCTTCGAGGTCACCGGGGTCAACCCGCTCCTCGAGATCGCCAAGGAGCTGGAGAAGATCGCGCTCGAAGACGAGTACTTCATCAAGCGCAAGCTCTACCCCAACGTCGACTTCTACTCGGGTCTGATCTACGAGGCCTTCCAGTTCCCGCCCGAGATGTTCACCGTGCTCTTCGCCATCGGCCGTACGCCCGGCTGGCTGGCCCAGTGGGTCGAGCTGGTACAGGACAAGGAGCAGAAGATCGCTCGCCCCAAGCAGATCTACACCGGCGACCGGCAGCTCACCTTCGTGCCGGCATCCGAGCGGTGGAGCTGACCTGCCGGAGCTCGCGACGGCCAGGTCAGCTGATGGTGGTCGAGCAAGCCGTGCGACCGAGGCACGAGGTCGCATCCGGCGTGCCGAGACCCCCGCAAGCCAACAAGCGACAGTGAGCGCATCCGCCGACCGCGCGCCCCTCCGCCCGCTGCTGGAGGCCGTCCTGCGCGAGGAGGCGGGCGTCGTCGAACTGGGCAGACTGTGCCCTCGCTGCGGGTCGGCCGAGCACGGACAACCGCACGCCCGCACCCGCCACGGAGCGCCACTCCACGTCAGCCTCGGCTACGCGACCGGACTGGGCGTCGTGGCGTGGAGCCGCAGCGCGCCGGTCGGCATCGACGTCGAACTCGACGGCGCCCCGGTCGACGGTGTGGGCGCCCGCACGGATTGGACTCGCCACGAGGCGTTGGCCAAGGCAACCGGGCTCGGCCTGGTCGCCGAAGCCGAGCTCGCCGACCTCGCGACGTGGCCGCTGGCGCTCCCTGCCGGCTACGTCGGCACCGTGGCGGGAAGTGGCGTCAGTTGGCGTTGGGTAGCTCTGGAAGCTCGGTCTGATGAAGCCAGTCGCTGAAGAGCTCGTCGAGATCGCGCCCGGTCCGCGCTGACGCCAACTCGGTGAAGTCAGCGGTGACCACGTTGCCGCCGGCCTTCTCCGCCACCCAGGCCCGGAGCACGTCGAAGAACGCGTCGTCGCCAACGGTCAGCCGCATCGCGTGCAGCGTGAGAGCTCCCCGCTTGTAGACACGGTCGTCAAACATCAATTCGGGCCCGGGGTCTGAGAGCAGCAGGTCCTGGTCGAGACCAGCGAGTCGCGCATGGTGGCGTCGCGCGTGGTCATCGGCAGGCTCGCCGCCCGAGTGTTCTGACCACAGCCACTCGCTGTAGCAAGCGAAACCCTCGTGCAGCCAGATGTCCTGCCAGCGCGCCAGTGTGACGGAGTTGCCGAACCACTGGTGCGCCAACTCGTGGGCGACCAGTCGGACGGCGTCCCAGTCGTCACGCATGAAGTTGCGGCCGAACGTCGACAGGCTCTGTGACTCCAGCGGGATCTCGAGGTCATCGTCGGTGATCACGACCGAGTATGTGGAGAACGGGTACGGGCCGAAGAGACCCACGAACGTGTCGAGCATCTCGGCATTGCGTCCGAAGGCGGCCTCGAAGCCGGCCCCGGCGTCGGCGGGCACAGCCGCGAGCAGCGGCGGTTCCTGCCCCAGCTCGCGCACCTCATAACGGCCGATCTGCACCGTGGCCAGGTAGGTGGCCATCGGCTCGTGCTGCTCGTAGACCCAGGTGGTCGTGCTAGCCCCGCGGTCGCGCGAGACGAGCAGGCCGTTCGACACGACGGTGTAGCCGTGGGGGGCACCCACCGCGATCCGATAGCTGGCCTTGTCGTCTGGCCGGTCGTTGCAAGGGAACCACGTCGGTGATCCGTGGGGCTGAGCCGCCACGATGACTCCATCGGTGAGCTCTTCCCACCCGGCGTCCCCGTGGTGCTTGTCGATCAGTGGCTTGGGCGTGCCGGCGTAGGTGATCTTCAGCGTGAAAGGCGTGCCGGCCGCGATCTGGTTCTTCGGGGTCACGACCAGCCGGTGCCCGCGAGCGACGTACTTGCCCGGCGCCTTGCCGTCCACCGTGACCTTGGCGACCGAGAGGTGGGCGAGGTCGAGCACGATCCGGTCGAGGTCGGAGATCGCGTTGGCCTCGATCACTGCCTGGCCCCGCAGGTGGTTGCGCGCCAGGTCGTAGTCGATGTCGAGGTCGTAGTGGGTGACGCCCCAGGCCGGATCGCCGTGGCCCGGCAGGTAGGGGTCGGCAGTGGGCAACTGGCTCACGAGACGGAGCTACCGCCGTCCCAGGGACCGATCGGATTGCCGATCCAGGTCGTCTTGTCGGGGACCGACTCGCCCCTCATCACCAACGACACGGGACCGACCGTAGCGTGCCGCCCGAGCGTCGCCGCGGGCAGGATCACGCTGTTGGGGCCGAGGGTCGACCCGCGTTTGAGGGTCACGACGTCCATGGCGAAGCGGCGGTCGTGAAAGAGGTGCGTCTGCACGACGCTGCCAGCATTGACGGTGGCGCCATCCCCCAGCACGACCAGGTCGGCCTCCGGCAGCCAGTAGGTGTCGCACCACACGCCGCGGCCGATGGTGGCACCCATCGCCCGGAACCAGACGTTGAGCACTGGGGTCCCACTCACCGCTCGAGCGAACCAGGGTGCTGCCAGCACCTCGACAAAGGTGTCGGCAAGTTCATTGCGCCACACGAAGCCGCTCCACAGGGGGTGACTTCCCGGCCGCAACCGTCCGACGAGCACCCACTTTGCCGCGATGGTGACCGCGGCTGCGACCAGGCCGGCGAGCACGAGGAGCGGGCCGAGGAGCAGGACCGCGAGTAGCACGTGGTGCTCGATCAACGCGACGCCTGCGAGCACCACCAGTCCGGCGAGCGTCATCGAGATCATCAACGGCACAAAGCGACACAGCTCCACCAGCGCTCGCAGCACCCGCAGGCGCGTGGGCGGGGCATAGGTGCGCTGGTCGGTCGCCGACTCCGCGGTTCGTCGCAACGGAGCGGGCGGGCTGCCGAGCCACGACTCCCCCGCGCGCGCCTTCGAGCGCCTCGGCGCTGCCGACAGGACGGCGACCAACGAGGCTTTGGGCACCTTGCGGCCAGGAGCGGCCATGCCCGAATTGCCGACAAAGGCGCGCTTGCCGATCTTCACTCGCTCGGCGCGCAGCCATCCGCCACCGAGCTCGTAGCCGCCGATGAGCGTGTCGTCGGCGAGGAACGCCTCGTCGTTGACCTGGGTGAGCGACGGGATCATCAGCACCGTCGATGCCTCGACATCGGCGCCGATGCGAGCACCGAGGGCGCGCAGCCAGTAAGGGGTGAGCGTCGAGGAGTAGAGCAGGAAGAGCCAGGAGCGTGCTTCGTCGAGGGCCCGCATCGTGGTCCACACGGCCAGCGCCCGACCGCTGCGCACGGGATGCACACCGGGCGCGACACGACGTCCGGCGACGCGGACGACGATGAGGACCTCGATGGCGAGCACCACGAGACCGAGCACGGTCGACACCGGCACCCAAGCCAAGAGCGCTATGGCTCCCCCAGCACTTTCGGGCCGATCAGCCATCAGCGCGACCGGGAGGGCAGCCACCGCGATCGCCATCACGGGCAGAAGGCTCAGCAGCAGCGCGACCGCCACGTAGCCCGCATCCCAAGCCCGGCGACCAGAGGGACGGTCGGACCAGGGCCCGCGGGCGTCGCCTGCCACTCGTTCGGCGGGCGAGCCCGACCAGAACTCACCGGCCGGGACTTCGCCGAAGACCGCAGAACCGGGAGCGACCTCGGCGTCGGCACCGACCAGAGCACCGGGCAGCAGCATGCTGCGTGCACCGACTCGGGCTCGCGCCCCCACACGCACCTGCCCCAAGTGCACGACGTCGCCATCGATCCAGTAGCCCGTGAGGTCGACCTCCGCCTCGATCGAGCAACCGGCGCCGAGTCGGAGCATGCCGGTGACGGGCGGCAACGAGTGCAGGTCCACGTCGCGTCCGACCTTGGCCCCGAGCAGCCGGGCGTACCACGTCATGAACGGCGCGCCGGCCAGCCCAGTAGCACCGATCTCATCGGTGGCCAGGGTGGCCAGCCAGAGACGCAGGTGGGTCTTTCCGCCGCGCGGGTGGTCGCCCGGTTCCACGGGATACAGCAGCACCCGGGCGACACCAGCGGCGAGCAGCATTCGGCCAGGTGGGGTGACGAAGACCAGGCCGGTGCCGGCGACCAGCCACCAGGGCGGCTGAGGCAACCAGCCCAGCCCGTCGAGCCCGTTGAGCGCGAGCAGCGCTGTCGACACCCAGAAGAGCCACCTCGGCGCAGCGAGACAGCGCACGAGAACCGTGGCGAAGACTTGGCCCACCTGGGTCTTCAGCGGGGTCGGCGGCACCGACCTGTCAGCTGCCGGCCCGGCCGCAGTCATCGCCTCCAGGTGGGTAGCCAAGGCACCCACCGTGGGATGTTCGTAGAGGTCGCCGACGACTACCTGGGGAAACCGCGCTCGCAGTCGCGACACCATCTGGGCCGCGGTGAGGCTGCCACCGCCTAGGTCGAAGAAGTCGGCGGCACGGCCCTCGACAGCCGCGCCGAGGACTTCGAGCCAGAGCTCGGCTACCCAGGTCTCGGTGTCGCTCAGCCCCGCCGCGACCGGATCAACGGAAGCCGCAAGAGGCCAGGGCAGCGCGTCACGGTCGACCTTGCCCGAGGTGCGCGTAGGCAGGGTGTCAACCACCGCAAGACGCGGCACCAGCGCTGCCGGCATCGTCTCTCGCAGGTGGGTCAGCGACGCCGCCTGGTCGAAGGCCGCATCGACGGCGATGTACCCCACGAGCAAGGAGTTGCCCGCGGCCGTCTTGCGCACCGCGGCCGCCGCACCGTGCACACCCGGGAGGGAGAGCAGCGCACTGTCGATCTCGCCCAGTTCGATCCGTCGGCCACCGAGCTTGATCTGGTCATCTGCCCTGCCCGCGAACAGCAGCCCGGACGAGTCGTTCACAACCAGATCGCCGCTGCGATAGGCCCGCGGCCAACCCAGGCTCGGCATCGGGGCGTACTTCTCGGCATCTTTCTCAGGGTCGAGATAGCGAGCCAGCCCAACCCCTCCGATGATCAGCTGGCCGGTCTCGCCCTCCGCGACAGGCTGGCCAGCGGCGTCCACGACCGCGAGGTCCCAGCCGTCGAGCGGTAGCCCGATCCGTACCGGCCCCTCACCCGAGAGCAGCGCACCGCACGCGACGACGGTGGCCTCGGTCGGGCCGTAGGTGTTCCACACTTCCCGGCCGGGAGCCACGAGGCGGGCGGCCAGCTCGGGTGGGCAGGCTTCGCCGCCCATGATGAGAAGTCGAACCTGGGCGATCGACTCGAGTGGCCAGAGCGCCACGAGCGTGGGCACGGTCGAGACCACGGTGACGCGGTTCGCCACCAGCCACGGGCCGACGTCGATGCCGCTGCGCACGAGCGCTCGCGGCGCCGGAACCAGGCAGGCACCGTACCGCCACGCCAACCACATCTCCTCGCAGCTGGCGTCGAACGCGACCGACAGGCCGGCCATGACCCGGTCACCGATGCCCAGCGGCGCATCGACCAAGAACATCCGCGACTCAGCATCGACGAACGCGGCCGCGTTGCGGTGGGTCACCGCGACTCCCTTGGGCTTGCCGGTCGAGCCCGACGTGAAGATCACCCACGCGTCGTCCTCGAGGTATGGATCCTCGATGTCGCGAGGCGGTGCCGCTTGAACCCGCCGCGCCGCGACGATCAGCCCGTTGCCGACCACCGCCGCAACGTTGGCTTCGTCGAACACCAGACGTGCTCGCTCGTCGGGATCATCGGCATCGACCGGCACGTAGGCAGCACCGGCCACCAAGATGCCGATGATCGCGACGTACAAGTCGGTGGTACCCGAACTGAGTCGGACGCCGACCTTGTCGCCGCGCCCGACCCCGATCGCAGCCAGCTCGGCCGCGAGCCCGTCGGCAGCTTCCTCCAGCTCGGCGTAGGTGAGGACGCCGGTGCCGGCGTCGACAGCCGGCTCGTCGCCCGCCTGCAGCACCGTGGCGCGAAAGATGTCGACCAGCGTGCGGGGCGCGGGAGCGTAGGCAGCACGCTGCAACGGGTCAGACACATGCGGCAACCTGGCGGTCCGAAGTGAACGCTAGGTGTCGGGTCCTGTTGCTGAGATGGATCAGGCCCGGGCCAGCGCCACCACTGGAATCACGCGCGTGGTCTTGGCCTGGTACTCGGCGAAACCGGGAAACAGCTCGGCCTGCTTGGCGTACTTCTCCGTGCGCTCGTCGCCGGTGAGCTCGGTCGCCACCACCGCGACGGTGTCGTCACCAACCTCGATGCTGGCCTCTGGGTTGGCCAGAAGGTTGTGGTACCAGTCCGGGTTGTCGGGGGCGCCAGCCTTTGAGGCAAAGACCAACCAGCGCTCGCCGTCTGCGAGGAACATCACCGGGCTGACCCGCTCCTGCCCACTCTTGGCGCCGGTGGAGTGCAGAAGCAGGAGCGGGGCACCCTCGAACGGGCCGCCGACCACACCGTGGTTGGCGCGAAACTCCGCGATGATCTGGGCGTTGAAGTCATTCATGTCGGTCATGGGGTCAGTGTGCCCCGATGACGTAGAGAGCCCGGACGCGCTCAGCCGATCGGCGCGTACGTCACCTTCTCGCAGTTCTTGGTCTTCGGCTTCTTTGTGTAGTACTGGACCGAGTCTCGGCCGGGGCCGCAGTCGACGAAGCTCTTTTCGTCGGCATTGAAGTAGTCGTCGCCGGGACCGCCGAAGGCGCGATCCCCATCGAAGACGTTGATGTTGTCGCTTCCATCCCCGCCGTAGAAGTAATCCACGTCCTTGTCGAAGTCGGCCTGGAGGGAGTCGTTCCCGGCGTCGCCGTAGACCTTGTCGGCTCCCTTGCCGTCGCTGATCGTGTCGTTGCCAGCGTTGCCGTGAATGACGTCGGCCTTGCTCGTGCCGGACAGGTTGTCGTTCTTCTTCGTCCCCTTGATGTTGGCGGCATCGGCCGCACCGGCGGCGCCGATCACGAGGGCTGCTCCAGCCACGGTCAGGACGAGCTTGCGAATGATCCCCATGCGGTCTGCTCCTTTGCAGGGACGCCCCGGCGGGGCATCGTGACGGAACAGTCCCACGAGACCGGCCCCGGCGTCCCGCGTCGAGCAGGTGGCGGTGGTCACGAGCCCGCGTGATCGTGGCCACAGCGGAACGTCGAGCACGTCAGTTCACCTGGCGGTCGCGTCCTTCCCAGTACGGCTTGCGCAGGTCCTTCTTCAAGATCTTCCCCGTCGGGTTGCGCGGCAGCGCCTCGATGATGTCGATGGTTTTCGGGCACTTGAACGACGCGAGGTGTTCGCGGCAGTAACCGATCAGCTCGGCCTCGGTGGCCTTGGCACCCTCGTTCAGTGCCACGACGCCCTTGACCGCCTCGCCCCAGGTGTCATCGGGGATGCCGATGATGGCGACCTCCATGACGGCCGGGTGCTCAGCGAGCACCCGCTCGACCTCGGGTGAGTAGATGTTCTCGCCCCCGCTGATGATCATGTCCTTGATGCGGTCCTCGACGAACACGTAGCCCTCAACGTCGACCTTGCCCATGTCGCCGGTGCGGAACCAGCCGTCGGCGGTGATTACCTCGGCGGTCTCCTCGGGCTTGCCGAGGTAGCCGGAGAATCGCTGGGGCGTGCGCAGCCAGATCTCGCCGTTCTCACCGACCGGCACCTCATCGAGCGTGACGGGGTCGACGATGCGCAGTTCAACCTCTGGAATCGGTCGACCAGCCGAGACGAGCCGTTCGGGATGGCCATCAGTCACCGCGTTGCGGTGGTCGTCCGAGCCGAGCTGGGTGACCACGCCACCGACCTCGGTGAGCCCGTAGACCTGGAGGAAGTCGGTGTCGGGCCAGGCCTCCATGGCAGCACGCAGCAGCGGCGGCGGCATCGGCGCAGCACCGTACGTGTAGGTCTTGAGTGCACTGAACAACTTCACGGCGTCGGGTCCGGTCTGCAGCACCTGCGCGAGAACGGCAGGCACCAGGAACGTGCGATTGGCACCGGCCAGGATCGCGCCGGCCAGCGACGCGCCATCGGGGTCGCGGGTCATCACGCTCGGAACACCGTCGTTGATGGGGAACAGCACGTACGACGACCCACCGACGTGGAAGAGCGGCATCGCCACCATGCACTTGTCGCCGGGCTCGAACGCCCAACCCTCGTGGGCGTTGCGGGTGTGACTCACCATGTTGCGGTGACTGAGCATCACGCCCTTGGGCCTGCCCGTGGTGCCCGATGAGTACATGACCAGGCACGTGTCGTCAGGGGTGACGTCGGGTTGGCGGGAGACCGGCGTCGCCGCGGCCAACCACTCCTCGTACTCGTCGTCAACTCCGTCGGGCGTCACCACGATGATCCGTTCGACCTGGGTGAGCCGGTCGCGAATCTTCTCGATCGTGGGCATCAGCTCCGCGCCGACGATGAGCACGCGGGCGCCACAGTCGTTGAGCGCGTAGTCGACCTCGTCGCCGGCCGAGCGCCAGTTGACGATCGCGTTGGCAGCGCCCAACGAGGCCGCAGCCAAGGAGGTCTCCACGCACGCAGGGTGGTTCTTGTCGAGGAAGGACACAACGTCTCCCCTCCCGATGCCGAGCGCCTGCAGCGCGCCAGCATTGCGGCGCACCCGGTCGTTCCACTCAGACCACGTGAAGGTGCGGCCCAGGTAGGTGATGCCCTCCCCATCGGGGTTGGCTTCGGCCCAGTGAGCCATCCGGTCGTCGACGAATTGGGGGGTCGGGGCGCTTGCGGCAGCGGACATGCTGTCAGCCTGCCAGGCCGTGTGTGAGCCGCACCACACCGACTCGCCCCGCATTCTTCACCGGTACCCAGCGCGGTCTCAGCCTGGTCACAGACAGCCTCAGCACGATCGGGTCATGACCGACAGCCCGTCCTTCCCTCCCCCGGAAGGCAACCCGTATGCCGGTGCCGAGCAGCCTGGCTTCCAGGAGTTCGCTCCGCCGCCGGCAGTCCCGAACCCTTACGCCACCCAGGTGCTGCCGACCATTCCCCGACCAGCCTCCGTCCCCCGGCGCGGTCGCGCGGGTTTCGCCGCCGCCGTCGTGGCGGCCGCACTGGTCGTTGGTGGAGGTGCTGGAGTCGGCGGAGCCGCCATCTACAGCGCCACGAACGGCGATAGTTCGGCCGCTTCCACCTCTGGCTCCTCCGGTCTGGCCAGCCCGATCGTCAGCTCTGGCGACACCCCCGCTGTCGACGGGTCCGTCGAGCAGGTGGCCGCCGCCGTCCTCCCGTCAGTGGTCAAGCTCGACGTCACCGGCACCCAGGGCACGGGCTCGGGTTCGGGCTTCATCATCAGCTCAGACGGCCTGATCGTCACCAACAACCATGTGGCCGAGGTCGCCGGTGATGGTGGCCAGATCACTGTCTCCTTCGCCGACGGGTCGCACGCTCCCGCCGAGATCGTCGGCCTCGACCCGCTCACCGACACCGCCGTGATCCAGGCAGAAGGCGTCGAAGGGCTGACGCCGGCCACCATCGGCGAGTCCGAAGCGGTGGACGTTGGCGAACAGGTCGTCGCCATCGGCTCGCCGTTTGGCCTCGACGCGACCGTCACCGCTGGCATCATCAGCGCTCTCCAGCGGCCCGTCGACGTCGGCTCCGATGAAGACGGCAACGCAACGGTGTACCCCGCGATCCAGACCGACGCCGCCATCAACCCCGGGAACAGCGGCGGTCCGCTCGTTGACCTGAACGGACACGTGATCGGGATCAACTCCTCGATCAGGTCGACGGGTTCGAACGGACTGGGCGGAGAGGCTGGCTCGATCGGCCTCGGCTTCGCGATCCCGATCGACGAGGTGTTGCCCGTCATCGAGCAGATGAAGAACGGCGAGGTACCCACGCACGCTCGTCTCGGGATCACGGTGCAGAACGTGGCCAGCGACGGAGCCGGCGCCCAGGTGATCGATGGGGCTGAGATCCAGAGCATCGGGGACGGCTCGGCTGCTGGGAGCGCTGGTCTGCGCGACGGCGACGTGATCACCAAGATCGACGACACGCTCATCACTGGGGCTGACTCGCTGATCGCGACGGTGCGCTCCTACCGTCCCGGCGATGACGTGACCGTCACCTATGAGCGCGACGGCGACGAGTACACCACGCAGTTGACCCTCGACTCAGACGCCGACGCGGCGTCCTAACCGGCGTCAGGCTGGTCCAGCACTCGCTCAGCCAGGTAGGCCGCTAGCAGGTCTTCGATGGCCGACTCGATCGAGGTAGCCAGAGTCGAGGTGACCGCGGACAACGCCAGCGCACGGAACCGGGTGAGCAGCTCGACCAGCTCAGCGATGTCGGCGCTGGTCGCGACGTCGTCGCTCAACAACCGCGGGCCGAGCTGGAGCGCCCCGGCCTCGACGAGGATGCGAGCAATGTCGTCAGCGTGCGGCTGGACGCCGTGGAAGACCGACATCAGGGCATCGGTAGACATGCCTTCCTGGCGCATCAAGCCAAAGGCCTCGAGCAGGCGCGGCCGCAGCACCCGGGCACGATTGCCCGCAGGCTCGATCAGTCCCTCGCTGATCATGCGTTCGTAGTCTTCGGTGCTGCCCGCGGCCCGACGGGCGTCACCCATCGACATGGTGACCGGCTCGTCGCCGGAGTGGCGCACCAGCGCGCCCTCGAGGCCGAGCACCTGCCCGAGGTCGCGGCCGCTCTCCCAGGCGCGCAGCATCTCCAGGATGTTCGAGGCGGTGTACCCACGTTCGAGCATCGAGCTGATGATCCGAAGCCGCGCGAGATGGGCCTCGGAAAACACTGCAGTGCGACCCACCCGTTCGGGAGGTGGCAGCAGGCCACGCTCCTGGTAGGCGCGGATGTTGCGCACCGTCACACCCGAGACCCGGGCCAGATCGTCGATGCGGTAGGTCGGCTGCGGCGCGGCCTCGGCCGGCGTCGGGGCTGCAGCAAGCAGCTGTTTCACGGCAGCCTGAACCGCCGCGCGCGGGTTGCGCGCCAGCTGGCGTTGCCCTCGTCGGAGGGTCTGCAGTACCGCCTCGATCGAGGGCAGGCTCGGGCCTGAGCTCATGTCACACCACAGCCGGGATGTTCCAGAGACGTCGCGTCGCGTGGGAGGCGACGTCGTAGTCGCGGATCTGGAAATCCTTCATCTGGCGAAGGTACTGGGTGGCGAAGCCGGGATACATCGAGGCGTTGAAGCCGTCCTCGGTGAGGTACCAGCTCGAGCACCCCGACATCCACGTCGTCTTGGTGAGACGGCGCTGTATCCGTTCGTTGTAGGCGTCCTGGGCCTCCCGACGGACGTCGAGCACCCGCAGGTCGTCGGCCAGGATCTTCTTGATGCCGGTGACGGTGTAGTCGATCTGCCCCTGAACGTAGACGAGCAGGGAGTTGTGCCCCGGCCCGGAGTTCGGCCCCGTCGGCAGAAACAGGTTGGGGTAGCCGTGCACGCTGATCGACTTGTAGGCCCGGGCGCGCCCGGCCCACTCCTGCTGCAGCACCTGCCCGTGGAGACCCGTGATCGGGTAGGGCGGGCCACCGAGCTGTACGTCGTATCCCGTGGCGAAGATGATGCAGTCGAGGTCGTGCTCGATGCCGTCGCTCGTGCGCAACCCTCGCGGGCTGACGGTCGCGATCGGCCAGGTGATCAGCTTGCAGTTGTCCTGCTGCAGGGCCGGGTAGTAGTCGCTCGACATCAGCATTCGCTTGCAGCCGGCTCGGAACTCTGGGGTGAGCTGCCGGCGCAGCCACGGGTCCTTCACGGTGAGCCGGAGGTGGGCCTTGCCGAGGTGCTGGATCGCGGTGGTGATGGGGGTGTCCCACACAAGTCCGGTAGCTGCGGCCTCGTGACCGAGGAACAACGCGCTTCGGGCGGCTTGCTGCACCAGTGGGACCTTCGCGAACACCGCCTTCGCGATGCCGGGGGTCGGCAGGTCGACGCGCGGCATCACCCAGCCTGCGGTGCGTTGGAACACCTTGACCGAGGCAGCTACCTTCACCACCTCGGGAATGATCTGGATGGCGCTCGCGCCGGTGCCGATGACAGCGACCTTCTTGCCGGTCAGGTCGTAGTCGTGGTCCCACCGGGCGCTCAGGATCTTGTGCCCTTCGAACGTCTCGAGCCCGCGGATCGCGGGGTAGCTGGCGTTGGACAACGGACCGGACGCCGCCACGACCGCACGAGCACGTAACGTCTCGCCACCTTCGGTCTCGACGTCCCACACGCCCGACTTCCGGTCAAAGGCCATCGCCGAGACGGCTACGCCCAATCGCAAGCGAGGCTTGAGGTCGAAGCGCTCGACGAGCTCCTCGATGTGCTCGCGGATCTCTCCGCTGGGCGAGTAGGCCCGCGACCAGTTCGGATTCTTGGCGAACGAGAACGAGTAGAGGAGCGAGGGGATGTCGCAGGCGGCGCCCGGGTAGGTGGCATCGCGCCAGGTGCCGCCGACTGCGTCGGCTCGCTCGAGGATGACGACGTCGTCGACGCCGGACTCACGCAACTTGATCGCCGTGCCGAGCCCGGTGAAACCGGCCCCGATGATCAGGACGTCATGCACCCGCCTCCCCTTCGTGGAGCTCATGCGGCCGTGCCCTTGGCCGCCGGGTCCCTTGTGCCGGTGTCGGCGCTCACCGGCTCAAAGGTGAGCTCCTTGAACCACGACGGAATCGGGCGGAGCAGCACGCGGGGGTACTGCTCACTCGCCCAGACCATCGAGTTCGCCAGCAGGTGGTAGGGATGCTTCGGGTCAACGACCATGGCCGAGTGCCACTTCAGCACCTGGTACAGCGGCACCCGGTGCGTGTGCGTGCCGCGAGACCCGAGCTTCTTGAACCGGTTCATCGCGGCGTAGAGACGCTCGGGCTCCAGTCCCATGTCGACGATGTTGTTCCGCATCCGGTTGAGCAGCGGCACGTACATGATCGCGCCGACCACCAGGCCGGGCGACGCCAGGTTTCCGACGAACTCGATAGCGAGCCGTCGGGCCTTGGCGTGACCGATCATGTCGAGAACCTCGAAGTCGACTGCGATGTGCCGCGACTCGTCGTTGTTGATCTTCTCGAAGACCTGGTGGCACACCGGGTCGTGCACCTCCTCGAGCAGGAACTTCAGCAGCGCGCCGTCGAGTGCGACCTCGAGCATCGGGATCACGGTGCCGAGCACCGAAAGCGGCATGTCGTCGGCGTACTTGTCGAGCCACTCGATGGCGAGGCGGATGTTGACGCTGGGCTCCGGGATCTCGCCGTCCTCGAGCATGCCCCAGCGCTTGAGCAGGGCGAGCTCAGCATTGGCGTGGCGCTGCTCCTCGGCATGGAAGTACCGGTAGATCTCGGCGATGGTCGGGGTCGGAGCCTTCTTGGCCATGGCCGCGAACCCGCGTGCACCCACGTTCTCGATCCAGCAGAGGTCGGCCATGAACGCCTTCAGCTTGGGCCGGAACTCATCGCTGATCGTCTCAACGCCTGGAGCATCCCAATCGATGTCGGCGAGCGCCCACTGCCGGTCCTTGATCTTGGCAAGCATTGCGTCCATGTCCATGGCCATGTCGTGGTGCCTTCCTCAGTCGTTGAGCGGAGCGAGTCGGCCGAGGAGGCCGACGGCGCGGGTGTAGGTACGTGGTGCGTGTCGCTTGATCTCCCAGCCGACCTTGGCGTCGATGTTCGGGACCACGTAGAGGCTTCCGCGGTCGTGAGCATCGAGGCACGTGCGCGCCACCGACGCCGCAGAGAGCCCGGTTATCTTCATCAGGCTGGTGGCGACGCTCGACGCACGGGAGTCGATGCGGCCGGACTGGACGATGTTGGTCTTCACGAAAGTCGGACACAGCACCGAGACCGCGACACCGGTGCCTGCCAGCTCGGCCGACAGCGTCTCTGACAGCGAGAGCACGCCCGCCTTGCTGACGTTGTAAGCAGCCATCCCCGGAGCCGCTCCGAAGCTGGCGGCCGACGCGACGTTGATGATGCCGCCGTAGCCCTGCTCTCGGAGCAACGGCGCGAAGACGTGGCAGCCGTGGATGGGTCCCCACAGGTTGATGTCCAGCGTCCACTGCCAGTCGTCGATGGAGCTCTCGCCGACGACCTTTCCGCCAGCGCCCACGCCAGCGTTGTTGATCACAAGTGTCGGGGGTGCCTCGAACCAGGTCTGGGCTTGGAGAGCAAGGGCCGTGACCTGGTCGAGGTCAGCCACGTCGCAGGCGATCGCCACAGCGGCTCCCCCAGCGTCGGTGCCAGCGTCGGTGCCAGCGTGGGTGATGGCGTCGACCGTGCTCTGAGCGGAGGCGAGATCAATGTCGCTGCACACGACGCGGCCACCGCGAGCGGCCAGCTCGATCGCGAAAGCGCGACCGATACCGCTGCCCGCACCGGTGACGACCGCTCGACTGTCGCGACTGCGCCGCCTGCGCGAGAAGGGACTCATGCGATGTCCGAGACGGCGGCCGCGGAGCCCCGGAAGGAGGTGCTCGAAGCGACGATCACGTTTCGATCTCAGCACTGACTGTGCCACTTGTCAATGGCAACGTTGTCGTGGTGTGACGTCAGACGCCAGCAATCCGATCGCGCCGCGGGCCGGGGTCGACCAAGGCCAACAGCGCGGTTCGATCAGCCGCCGAGGCACCAGCGAACACGGCCTCGAACGCCTCGTCGTCGACCACGGTGAAGAACTCCGCCACGACGCCGTGCTCACCGCGAGCGAAGAGCTCGCTGGCCACCTCACCGACGCGCGCAGCAGGGATCGCCTGCACCACAGGGCGCGAGCGCACCGGGTCGAGGGCGATCGCGATGTCCGCGAGGTAGCTGATGCTGACCCGGCGCACCAGGTCGCGGGCCTTGTCGGGCTCGAGCAGTTCGGCCACGCGGGCAGCCAGGAACGCCGGTAGGAACTTCTCGGCGATCTTGGCAACGGCCGGGCCCGGCAACGAGCCGGCCAGCGCCGCCATCCCGGCGAACCGGCGGTGTCCGCCCGCGAACAGGGCGCCGCTGATCTGATCGTGCAGCGCGCGCAGGTCGGCAACGGGGAGGTCGTCGAGGCCGCGCACCTGCGACGGAGGGATGTCCAGCAGCCGGGCGATGCGCGCCACCTGCGGATTCACGCCTGTCATCGACTGAGGGCCTTCTTGACCAGACCTCGCAGGGGCAGCGGGACACCTGTGAGGGCGCGCGTCTCCGCGTCCAGGACGAGCTGCGCTTGCCGCTCCTTCGCCGTCACGATCTGGTTCGCAAGCCGGTCGCGGACCTCGTCGGGCAAGGCGGCCACGGAGGCAGGTGGGTCAGCCCGGAGAATCTCGGAGAGTGCGTCCACGGCGGCGACTCTGGCACATGTGGCCCGTCACGATCACGCGTCGCGCGGAGCCAGTCTCTTCTGGAACTCGCCGGCCCGGGCGACGACGGCGAACCCGAGTCGTTCGTTGATGGCGATCATGTGGTCGTTCACCTCAGCGTTCCAGGTGACGACACGAACGACGCCGAGGTCGAGGCTCTGGAGCAACCGAATGTTGGCAACCTTGACTGCCAGCCCCAATCGATGACCACGGTCGGACCCGCGCACCAGGGTGCCCCACTGATAGGCCTTGCCGGACTCGTGAGGTGTCACCGCGAGGTCGGTATAGGCCGCCACTTCACCCTCGGCTGTCAGAGCCACCGCGCAGCACATGGTGCGGCCCTGCTTGGCCGTCAGCGCCTCGTGCTCGCGCAGGTTGGCGACGTCGACGACCTCTGGCTCGTGCTCGCCGTCGCCCATGGGCGCCTCGGTCATCAGGCTGCTGGCCAGCGTCTCCCACCCCAGGGCGAGCTCGTCGGGCACAGGCCCGACCCACGAGCGCACCTCGTAGCCCTCGTGCGCCGTCGCGGCCTCGCTGGCCAGTGCATCGAGCAGGGCTGCATCGACTGGGATCGCAAGCTCGCGCTGGACCTCGCCCAGCGTCAGCGGATAGCCGTGCTTGCGGGCGAACTCCCGGCCCGGCCAGTTGTCGGCGTCGGATCCGAATGACTCCGGCCAGTTGATCTCAGTGCTCATCAGGGAGCGCCCGGCCGCGAGCGCCGCTCGCTCCATGCTCCCGAGCATGGCCGCGCCGTGACCTCGGCGCCGCTGGTCAGGATGCACGCAGACCAGGAAGTTGGCTTTGGTGGGGTTGTCCTGCAAGAAGAACACCACCGAGCCGGACGCCACGACCGGCCCGTCGACGGCGCCCGCTCGACCGACGAACACGTGGCGTTCGCGCAACCGGCTGGGCTCGCGCATCATCACCTGCACCTCGGGGAACGTCCACACCGTGGCCAGGTCGTCGAGGCCCTCGCGCTCGGCCGCCACGACGACGTCGTACCACTCGCGGAGCGCGGTGTCGTCGTGCACATCGACTTCGGTGATGAACGTCTGCGACTGATTCATCGAGCTCGTGCCACCCTTCCCTCGTCCCACACGGGACCGTCGGACTCGTACACCTCGCCGTCAGCGCCGTACACCAGGAACCGGTCGAAGCCGCGTGCAAACCAGCGGTCGTGGGTGACGGCGAGGACTGTCCCCTCAAAGGCTTCGAGGCCTTCTTCCAGTGCCTCGGCCGACTGCACGTCGAGGTTGTCGGTGGGCTCGTCGAGCAGCAGCAGCGTGGCCCCGGAGAGCTCGAGCAGCAGGATCTGGAACCGCGCCTGCTGACCGCCGCTGAGCGACTCGAACTTTTGCTCCGACTGCGGGCTGAGCTCGTAGCGGTCGAGCACCCGGGCGGCTTGCTCGCGCCCCATGCCTGCGCGACCCTGCGGCGAGCCGTCGCCGCGGTGCAGGATCTCGAGCAACGTGCGCCCGATCAGCTCAGGGTGATCGTGGGTCTGCACGAACCAGCCGGGTCGTACCCGGGCGCCGAGCTTGGCCTTGCCGCGATGCGTGACCGGGGCGATCGGCACGTCGCCCACCGGTCGATGCTCGACGTCGGGGTCGCTGCCACCAGCGGCCAACAACCGGAGGAAGTGCGACTTGCCCGAGCCATTCGAACCGAGGACGGCAACTCGCTCGCCGTACCAGACTTCGAGGTCGAAGGGCTTCATCAACCCGGTGAGCTCGAGGTCCTCGCAGACGACGGCGCGCTTGCCGGTGCGGCCACCCTTGAGCCGCATGGTGACCTGCTGGTCGCGCGGCTGCTCGACCGGCGGGCCGGCCTCCTCGAACTTGCGCAGCCGGGTCTGGGCCGCGTGGTATTGCGAGGCCATGCCGTCGTTGTACTCCGACTTGATCTTCAGACGCAGCACCAGCGCCTTGATCTTGGCGTGCTCCTCGTCCCAGCGCTTGCGCATCTCCTCGAGCCGAGCGAACCGGTCGGAGCGCGCCGCGTGGTAGCTCGCGAACCCACCGGGGTGGGTCCACACGAGGTTGCCGGCGCTGCCGAGCTCGACAGTGACGACCCTGGTAGCGGTGTTGTCGAGCAGCTCGCGGTCGTGACTGATGAACAAGATGGTCTTGTCAGAGGCGTTGATGCGCTCCTCGAGCCAGATCTTGCCGGGTACGTCGAGGTAGTTGTCGGGCTCGTCGAGCAACAGCACCTCGTCGGGACCGGCCAGCAGGAACTCCAGCACCAGCCGCTTCTGCTCCCCGCCGCTCAGGGTCTTCAGCTCGCGATACTTCGCCCGGTCGAATGAGAGTGACAAGGCTTTGATGGTGCAGACGTCCCAGGTGACCTCGAGGTCGTACCCGCCGGCGTCGGCGTACTCGTGCAGCGCCTCGGCGTAGCGCATCTGGGTCTTCTCGTCGTCGGTCTCCATCATCGCGACCTCACAGGCATCGACCGCCTGGGCCGCGGCGCGGATGCGGGCCGGAGAAATGCTCAGCAGCAAGTCAGCCACGGTCGGAACCTCGCCCAGGCCGTGCTTGACGTCCTGGCGCATCACGCCCAAGCCGCCGCTGCGGGTGACCGCGCCGGCGTGCGGCACGAGGTCTCCGGTGATGATGCGCAGCAAGGTGGTCTTTCCGGCACCGTTGGCACCCACCAACGCGACCTTGGCGCCTTCGCCTACCCGAAACGCGACGTCGTCGAGCAACACTCGTCCGTCCGGCAGCTCGTACCGGACCCCGGCTACGTCGACATGTCCCACGTCCGAGGATTGTCCGCGATCAACGCCATCGATGCACGGGGTTATCGGCAAGTGGGTAATCACCTGGCTTAGACTTCGGCGCCATGACGGCGCAGGCGGAGTCCCCCACCGCCGCGGTGGGTGCGGACGTCGAGTCGGCCACACGCCGAGAGGTGCGGATCGCCGCGATGTCGGGGTGGGTGGTGCTGGTGGCTGCCTGGTGGTGGCGCTTCGGCATCCCGAACGACTCCATCACCGTGATGCTGACGCTGTGGCTCGGCACCATCGCCTGGAACATCGAGGCGCCGTGGCGTCACCATCTGGGGTTCTTGCGCGACTGGTCGCTGCCGGCGCTGCTGCTCACCTTCTACTTCTTCAGCCGCGGCTTCGTCGACGAGTTCGACATCACCATCCACTGGACGATGCCGATCGACGCCGACCGCTGGCTCGGAGGTGGCACCACTCCGACCGAGCTGCTGCAGGACGCCTGGTGCGGCGAACCGTGCCTGAAGAGCAGCGACCCCCGTTGGTACGACGTCTTCTTCACCTCCGTGTACGCCACGCACTTCCTCGCGGGGCTCTCCCTGGCCGTCGTGCTCTGGATGCGCAACCGCCCCGAGTGGGTGAAGTGGATGCGCCGCTTCATCGGCCTCAACCTGGGCGGCCTGGTCATCTACATCGCCTACCCGATGGCACCGCCGTGGCTCGCCGCCGAGGAGGGATACCTCGGCGAGGTCGCCCGGCTGACCTCACGAGGTTGGCGCGACATCGGGCTCAGCCGCGTCGACGTCATCCTCAACGGTGTCGGCAACCCGGTCGCCGCGATGCCCTCGCTGCACACAGGCACGGCGGTGCTGGTGGCCGCGTACTTGATCCTGCGCTTGCGCTCACCGTGGCGCTGGCTGCTCGTGCTCTACCCGCTCGCCATGTGTGTGGCGCTGGTCTACTACGGCGAGCACTACGTGATCGACCTGGTCGCCGGCGCTGCGCTGGCCGCACTGGTGCTCGTGGCGTCGTCGGCCTGGGAGCGCTGGCGGGAGCGACAGGCTGCTGCCGCGGGAGCGGTGACCTAGCCACCCTTCACCACCGCACAAACGTGGCTAGCCCACCGCTCCCCGGGCCGGCTCGTTGCGACCTGTCGCGGCAACCAGCTCAGCCAGAGCCTGGGTGGGCGCCTGCACGCGGACTTCGCGGGTCTCGTCGACGCGAGACGACGCGAACCAGCCGGATGGGCCACGCTGCGAGGAGACGATGCCTACCGGAAGTTCCGTTCGCGCACCCACCGCGACAACCTCCACCTCGACCCCGGTGGCCGGGGCGTCGACGGTTACACCCTGGATCTCGGACGCGGCCCAGGCGCCACTCAGGTCGGGAATGTCGACGCCGTCGGGACGGGCAGAGCCGAGCACCCGACGGGCGACCACCTCGTCGGTGCCGGACACGTAGACCGCGAACTGTCCGGTGTAGACGTATCCCGCGACTGCTTCGTCGGATTCGGTTCCTGAGAGGCCCGGCCCGTTGATCGCGTCGAACGTGGCCGAGCCGTAGAGGGAGACGCCCAGGTCGCCGTCGCACGGGTTGGCGCTCGTCGGTCCGAAGCGCACGAAGCCGAACTCGCACTCCGAGGTGTCGAGGCGTTCCCAATCGTTGGGAACGTCGAGCAGCACGGTGCCGTCACCGCTCTCAGACACCGGTTCACCGTCGTAGCGAACGGTGTGCCAGGAGGTGACGTCAGCCACCGGGCCAGGTGAGTTGTCGGGATCGACCGCGACCGGCGTGGGGCCTGCACCGTCGTCACGAGCCGCCAGGACGGCAGGTACTGCGATGGCGGCGACTGCCACCGCCGCGGCCACCGAAGTCAGGCGGCGCCGCCGAGCTCGGGCTTGACCCCGGGCAGCCAGCGCCAGACCGGTAGCCGACGGGGCCCCCTCAGCGCCGTCAGCCAGGGCGTCTGCGATCCGCTCCTCGAAGTCACTCATGTCTCGTCCTCTCCCAGGTCGGCACGAAGTGCGGCGAGCCCGCGCGAGACCCGCGAGCGCACGGAGCCCTCGCGAACCCCCGTCAGCGCCGCGATCTCGGCATACTCGAGCTGCTCGTAGAAGCGCAGCACCACGGCTGTGCGCTGAGCCTCGGGTAAGGCACGACAGGCGAGCCAGATGCGCCGGCGCTCGTCGTGCTCCATGCGCACGCCTTCTGGGACCGCCGTGGTCTCGGTGTCATGCACGGTCTCGACTGGCGCTTCCCGACGGCGCCAGCGACGCCACCACGAGGTGTGCGCGTTCACGACCATCCGACGCACGTAGGCGTCGACGTCGTCCATGCGCGAGACCCGATCCCACCGGGGCAGGGCTCGAGCCAAGGCGTCTTGGACGACGTCTTCGGCGTCAGTCGTGCTTCCGGTCAGCGTGTAGGCCAGACGCAGGAGTGCCGGCCCGCGGGCCGCGACCCAGTCGTCGAAGTCGGGCGCACCCACGGCGAGCTCCGTTCGTTCGGCGACTGTCTCCACACATGATCAACGCTCGTCGAGCGAATCCTGTTGCACGGTCTAGTTTGGGGGCTAGTTAGATGGTGTGACCCCAACCACCACCGCCCGGCCTCAAGGAGACCCGCATGCAGCTCGAGCTGTCCGAGGAGATGAAGGCGTTCCGCGACGAGATGCGGACGTTCTTCACGACCGAGGTCTCCGAGGAGATCCGCACCACCGTGGCCGAGGGCCGCGAGCTCTCGCGCGACCAGATCGTCGAGAGCCAACAGACGCTCAACGCCGCCGGACTCGCGGTGCCGCACTGGCCCGAGGAATGGGGCGGTCGAGGTTGGTCCGACCTGCAGCGCCACATCTGGAATGAGGAGATGCAGGCGGCCAACGTGCCGATCCCGCTGGCGTTCAACGCCTCGATGATCGGCCCGGTGCTGGCACAGTTCGCCAGTCAGGAGATCAAGGAGGAGTTCCTCCCCAAGACCGCCAATCTCGACATCTGGTGGAGCCAGGGCTTCTCCGAGCCCGACGCGGGGTCTGACCTCGCGAGCCTGCGCACGACCGCAGTCAAGGACGGCGACGACTACATCGTCAACGGCCAAAAGACGTGGACGACCCTCGGCCAGTTCGGCGACTGGATCTTCACCCTGGTCCGCACCGACCCCGAGGTGAAGAAGCAGGCCGGCATCTCGATGCTGCTCATCGACATGAAGTCGGAGGGTCTCGAGGTGCGCCCGATCGAGCTGATCGACGGCGGCCATGAGGTCAACGAGGTCTGGTTCGACAACGTGCGGGTGCCCTCGAAGTACCTCGTGGGTGAAGAGAACATCGGGTGGACGATCGCCAAGTTCTTGCTCGGCAACGAGCGGGTGGGCGTCGCGCCTGTGGGCCAGACCAAGCAGGTGTTGGCCCGGGCCAAGGACGTCGCCGCCGACACCATCAAGAACGACCCGCTGCTGCGGGCTCGTGTGATCGAGCTCGAGAACGAGCTGATGGCACTCGAGCTGACTGCCCTGCGCGTGGTCGCTCACTCCTCCGACGGTGAGCCGCACCCGGCGTCGTCGGTGCTGAAGCTCAAGGGCACCGAGCTCCAGCAGGCCGTGAGCGAGCTGGTGGTCGACCTGGGCGGTCCGGCGATCCTCGCGTCGGGCGAGGCCAGTGACGCGGCGTCGTGGTACCGGCGTTCGACCCCCACCTACCTCAACCTCCGCAAGGCGTCGATCTACGGCGGGTCCAACGAGATCCAGCGCCAGATCATCAGCCGCACGATCCTCGGTCTCTGAACCGACCACGACTAGGAGCAGACGATGGACTTCACCTACGACGACGAGCAGGACGCCCTGCGCGAGGCCGTGCGCGGCCTGGTCGGCAAGACCTACTCCGACTACGAGACCCGACGCCAGACGGTCAACGCCGACCCCGGGTTCGACGAGAAGGTCTGGGGCCAGATGGCTGAGATGGGCCTGCTCGGGCTGCCCTTCAGCGAGGACGACGGCGGCGTCGGCGCGGGGCCGATCGAGATCGGCATCGTGTGTCGAGAGCTCGGACGGGTGCTCGCCCCCGAGCCCTACCTCTCCTCGGTGGTGCTCGCTGGCGGCCTCG
Organism: Nocardioides sp.; assembly: GCA_049583775.1. GTDB lineage: Bacteria > Actinomycetota > Actinomycetes > Propionibacteriales > Nocardioidaceae > Nocardioides. Next base: position 4,297 of record JBAUWM010000369.1, on the reverse strand, counting down.
TAGCGGCGGTCGGCACCGCCGAGCAGCGCGGTGAGATTCTCGGCGCCCTCTCGGGCGGCGAGAGCGTGCTGGCGTTCGCGCACGACGAACCCGGACACATGTGGAGCCCCGCCGCGCACGACGTGACTGCCAGCCAGGACGGCGATGCGTGGAGCCTGACCGGCGTCAAGGACGGCGTGCTGCACGGTGCTCGCGCCGACGTGCTCGTCGTGAGCGCGGCGCTGCCCGGTGGCGGCACCGGACTGTTCGTCGTCGCTGGCGACGCGCCCGACCGCGAGGGCTATCCCACGATCGACGGTGGCCGCGGCGCCCGGATCACATTTGATGGCACGGCAGCCACCCCGCTGGGCGAGGCCGGGCTCGACGTCGAGGGCAGCATCGCGACGGTGCAGGACATCACGCGGATCATGGCTGCCAACCAAGCGCTCGGCGCGATGCAGACCCAGCTCAAGGCGACCACCGAGTACCTCAAGAGCCGCAAGCAGTTCGGGGTCACGCTGAACACGTTCCAGGCGCTCACGTTCCGGGCTGCCGACATGTACACGTCACAGGAGCTCACCCACAGCCTCGTCGAGTGGGCCACGATGGTGGTCGCGGCCGGCGATCCAGCCGAGGTGTCTGATGCAGCTGCGCGAGTGGGCCTGCAAGTCAGTCGCGGCGGGCGTCACATTGGCCAGGAGGCGATCCAGCTGCACGGCGGAATCGCGATGACCGCGGAGTACAACGTGGGCACCTACACCGCCCACCTGACGGTGCTCGACCACTTCCTCGGCGACGGCGCGCACCACCTCAAGACGCTCGACTCGACGTTGTTCGAGCACGGCGTCATCGACCCCCTCGACCGCGCGTGAAGGGCCTAGCGGGCAAGACCGCGATCGTCACCGGCGCCAGCCGCGGCATCGGATTCGGAGCGGCTCAGCGGTTGGTGGAGGAAGGTGCGCGGGTGGTCATCACCGCCCGCAAGCCCGAGCCCTTGGCCGAGGCGGTTGCTGCCCTCGGCGGACCCGACAAGGCACTCGGCATCCCGGGCAACGCCGGCGACGCGGAGCACCGACGCGAGGTAGTGGCCGCGGCGATCGAGACGTTCGGCAGCCTGGACTTGCTGGTCAACAACACCGGCATCAACCCGGCGTTCGGGCTGCTCACCGAGCTCGACCTCGACGCCGCGCGCAAGATCATGGACGTCAACGTCGTCGCCGCGCTCGGCTTCGTGCAGGAGGCCCACCGCGCCTGGATGAAGGAGCACGGCGGCTCGATCGTCAACGTCTCCTCGCTCGGCGGTGTGCGGGTGGCTCCCTTCATCGCGTTCTACGGCGCCAGCAAGGCGGCACTCATCTCGCTCACCGAGTCGTTGGCCCAAGAGCTGGGTCCCGACATCCGGGTCAACGCGGTGGCCCCGGCCGTGGTGAAGACCAAGTTCGCTGAGGCTCTGTACGTCGGCCGCGAGGAGCAGGCCGCGGCCAACTACCCGCTCAAGCGGCTCGGCGAGATCGAAGACATCGGCAGCCTGATCGCCTTCCTTCTCTCCGACGACGCCGCGTGGCTGACCGGCCAGACCGTCGTCGCAGACGGCGGCATCTCGTTGCAGGGCGCGCACTAGATGGGTCACCCGAAACTTGAGGGCCAAGGGGCTGTCGTCACTGGCGCTGGAGGCGGCATCGGTCGGGCGTTGGCGACCCGGTTGGTCGCCGAAGGCGCGCGGGTCGTGGTCAACGATCTCGACGAGGTCACCTGCCGTGCCACGGCCGAGGAGATCGGCGCCATCGCAGTGCCTGGCGACTGCTCGTCGACCGACGGTGTGGCACACCTGATCGAGACCGCGACCCATGCGCTCGGTCGGATCGACGTGTTCTGCGCCAACGCCGGTATTGACCGCACGATGGCCGACAGCCTCCAGATGTCGGACGACGACTGGGCACGCATGCTCGAGACCAACGTGATGAGCCACGTGCGGACCGCTCGCTACCTGGTGCCACGGTGGGCCGAGGACAGGCGCGGTGGCCGCTTCGTCGTCACCGCCTCCGCCGCGGGACTGCTCACCATGATCGGCGCCGCGGCGTACTCGACCACCAAGCACGCAGCCGTCGGTTTCGCAGAGTGGCTCTCCATCACCTATGCCGGCCACGGCGTCGTCGTGCAGGCCATCTGCCCGCAGGGTGTGCAGACCGCGATGCTCGAGCAGGCCGGTCCACTCAAAGACCTCTTGTCGCACGACGAAGCTCTTGCGCCGTCCGCGGTCGCCGACGCCTGGGTCGCGACGCTCGACGACGACCGCTTCCTCGTGCTGCCCCATCCCGAGGTGGGGGGCTACTACACAGCCCGTGCCACCGACACCGACCGCTGGCTGGGCGGGATGCGGCGGTTGCAAGCCAAGGTCGACGCGCTGAGCGGTGACGTATGAGCGACCTCAGTACCCCCGAGCTACCTGGCCTCGACCTCCATGCCTACCGACGCTGGTACGACGGGCAACGTCCCGGCGAGATCGCCGGCGAACTGTCCGGAGAGCTGATCGCGGGCGGCAAGTCGAACCTCACCTACGCGGTCACCGACGGCACCTCCGAGTGGATCGTGCGACGCCCACCACTCGGCCACGTGCAGGCCACGGCGCACGACATGACCCGTGAGTTCACGGCCATGTCGGCGCTGCGCGACACCGACGTGCCAGTGCCGGTGATGCATGCCCACTGCACCGACGAGTCGGTGATCGGTTCGGAGTTCTACGTGATGTCGCGCGTCGACGGGGTCGCCTTCCGCACCGCCGCCGAGCTTGAGTCGGTCGGGCCCGAGGGCACTGACCGCCTCGCGCACGCGATGGTCGACGTACTCGCTGGCCTGCACGCTGTGGCACCGGCTGAGGTGGGCCTCGGCGAGTTCGGTCGACCCGGCGGCTTTCTCGAGCGACAGGTCCGCCGGTGGGGACGTCAGCTCGCCGGCTCCCGCACCCGCGACCTGCCTGACGCCGACACCTTGCTCGCCCGACTCGAGGCCACGGTGCCGGTCGACGACGCTGGTCGCGACGCCGCGTCGTCCGCGATCGTGCACGGTGACTACCGGCTCGACAACCTGCTCACGCTGCCCGACGCCGACGAACCCGTGCGGGCCGTCGTCGACTGGGAGATGGCCACGATCGGCGACCCACTCACCGACGTCGCTCTGCTACTGGTCTACGACAAGCTCGGCACCATTACCGGTGGAGGCGCAGTCGCCGACGCGAGCTCGGCGTCGGGGTACCCCGACGAACGCACCCAGCTCGAGCGGTACGTCAACGCCAGCGGTCGCGAGCTCGGCGACCTGGCCTTCCACATGGGCTTGGCCTACCTCAAGATCGCGGTGATTCTCGAGGGCATCCACTACCGCTTCCTCGAGGGGCAGACGGTCGGCGAGGGCTTCGACCAGATTGGTCAGGCGGTCGAGCCGTTGCTCGCAGCCGGGCTGGCCGCAACCAACGCGCCGACCGACTGATGGTCGACTGATGGTCGATCTGTCGCTCAGCGAGGAGCAGACCGCTTTCCGCGCGCTGGCACGGGAGTTCCTCGACCGCGAGGCGGTGCCGTATCGCACCCAGTGGGATCGCGACGAGTCGGTCGACCTGGCGATCATCCCCAAGATGGCGGAGATCGGCTTCTTCGGCCTGACGATCCCCGAGGAGTACGGCGGCCTCGGCGGCGACTACCTCACCTACTCGCTCGCGATGGAGGAACTTGGCCGTGCCGACTCAGCGTTGCGCGGCATCGTGTCGGTCAACAGCGGTCTGGTGGGCAAGTCGATCCTGTTCCACGGCACTGAGGAGCAGCGGCAGGAGTGGCTGCCCCAGCTGGCCACCGCCACCAAGCTCGGCTGCTTCGGGCTGACCGAGCCCGACATCGGCTCCGACGCCGGCAACCTGACCACTCGCGCGGTGCGCGACGGCGGCGACTACCTGATCACCGGCCAGAAGCTCTTCATCACCAACGGCACCTGGGCCGACGTCGCGTTGATCATGGCGCGCACCGGCGGTGAAGGCCCGCGGGGCATCTCGGCCTTCCTGGTGCCCACCGACTCCCCCGGCTTCGAGGCCCGCGAGATCAAGGGCAAGCTCGGATTGCGCGGACAGGCCACCGCCGAGCTGTTCCTCAGCGACGTGCGGGTGCCGGCGTCCGCCATGCTCGGCGGCGCCGACGGCGAGGGGCAGGGCTTCAAGATCGCGATGTCAACCCTCGACAAGGGCCGGCTCGCCGTGGCCTCGGGTTGCGTAGGCATCGTTCAAGGCTGCCTGGAGACCTCGGTCGCCTTTGCGAAGGAGCGCACCCAGTTCGGC
>JBAUWM010000368.1:0-2287 GCA_049583775.1 Nocardioides sp. | reverse complement strand
GTCAACCAGCTCAAGTCGGGCAAGCTCGACATCTTGGTCGCCACCGACGTCGCCGCCCGTGGCCTGGACGTCGAGCGGATCAGCCACGTCGTCAACTACGACATACCGACCGACCCTGAGTCGTACGTGCACCGGATCGGCCGCACCGGTCGCGCTGGCCGCAGCGGTGACGCCATCTCGTTCGTCACCCCCCGCGAGCGCTACTTGCTCAAGCACATCGAGAAGGCCACGCGCCAGCCGCTGACCGAGATGGGCCTGCCGTCGGTCGACGACGTCAACTCCACCCGGTTGGCCAAGTTCGATGACCAGATCACCGCCGCCCTCGGCCAGGCCCGCGAGATCGAGAAGTTCCGCGAGGTCGTGGCCCACTACGTGCGCAACCACGACGTGCCCGAGGGTGATGTGGCCGCGGCTCTGGCCATCGTGGCGCAGGGTGACACCCCGCTGCTGCTCGACCCGGCTCGCGAACGTCCCGTCCGTCCCGAGCGCAACGACCGCCCCGACCAGGGCAGCCGCCCGTCCGGGCGCGGCGACCGGCCCGACCGTGAGGACCGCGGGGACCGGCCCGACCGTCGTCCGCGCCGTGCCACCGACCAGCCGATGAAGGCCTACAAGATCCAGGTGGGCAAGCGCCACAAGGTCGAGCCGCGCCAGATCGTCGGCGCGATCGCCAACGAAGGCGGCCTGAGCCGCGGCGACTTCGGGCACATCCAGATCCGGCCTGACTTCTCGGTCGTCGAGCTGCCGGCGAACCTGCCGGCCGAGGTCTGGAAGAAGCTCGAGAACACCCGGATCAGCGGCAAGCTCATCGAGCTGACCGAAGACCGCGGTCCGGCTGGTCAGCGCCAGGCGCGGGCCGAGGACTTCGAGCCGCGCGCCGACAAGAAGCCCCGACACAAGAAGTCCTGACGCCACCCGTCACCGCCCTAGGCGGGCACGCCGATCGCGTGGTCGTGGGCCAGCAGATCGCCCTCGATCCCGATTGCGGCTAGCTGCCCGGCAGCGGCGGCGGCGAGCACGGACGACATCGGCATCGGCAGAGCGGCCTGGTGCGCGAGGTCTCCAGCCGCGTAGATGCCTGGCGTCGAGGTGCGACCGAAGTGGTCGACCTCGATGCAGCCCGACGGCAGGAGCGTCAGGCCCAGCTGCTCGGCGAACGGGGCGGCCTGGGCGAACGTCGTGGCGATCATGAGGCCACCGATGTGCTCGTCGGCCCCCTCGGCGAACCGCACCACCGCGCCGCCCTCGGTGGGCGCCATCGAGACCACCGGCTCGAGGCGAACGTCGACCCCGGTGCGTTCAAGCACGGCCAGGGTGTCGGACTCGAGCTCGCCGCCGTCGGCGAACACCGTGAGACGATCGGCGATTCGCTCGAGCATCATGGCGACCCGGGCGACGTGTGCGTGGCTACCGAGCACGGCCACGTGCTGCCCACTGAACTCGTGTCCGTGGCAGAACGGACAGTGCGCGGCCACGGTGCCGAACAGGCGATCGAGGCCGGGCACCTCCGGCAGCGTGTCGCGGACGCCGGTGGCGAGCACGACTCGACGGCTGCGGATCGTGCCTCGGTCGGTCGTGATCGCGACGCCGGCGCCGTCGATCGCCACCGCCGTGGCCGCAGAGTCGCGCACCTCCACCGTCTCGTAGGTGGCCAGCTCGGCGCGCGCGTGGGCACGGAACTCTGCGGGCGGCCGACCGTCATGAGTGACGAAGTTGTGCATCAGCTGGGTGGGGTCATTGCGGTAGTGGCCGGAGTCGAGCAGCAGCACCTGTCGGTGCATCCGACCGCTGGTCAGCGCGGCCTGTAGTCCCGCCGGTCCCCCGCCGATGACAACGACGTCGTACTCCTTGGTGATCGTGTTCATTATGTGTCTCCTCGTCTCGAACTTGTGTCAACAGAGAGCATGTGAGTTCATGTCAACATGAAGTCAAGTCCAGAAACATGGAGTATCGGAGAGCTCGCTTCGCGCTTCTCGCTGGCCACTCATGTGCTGCGTCACTGGGAGGACGTCGGCCTCATCGCGCCACTGCGTGACTCGGCCGGACGCCGACGCTTCGGCCGCGACGAGCTCGTACGGGTGGCTGTCATCCTCCGCAGCAAGGCGGCGGGCATGAGCCTCGAACAGATTCTGGTGCTGCTCGACGCCGAGGCGCGCGACCGGCACCAGGTGCTCGAGGCGCACATCGCCGATCTGGATCGCCGGATGGCGGAGATGGAGCTCTCGCGCGAGATGACCCTGCACGCTCTGGAGTGCCGGGCCCACGACGTCGCGACCTGTCCGCACTT
>JBAUWM010000367.1:0-10006 GCA_049583775.1 Nocardioides sp. | reverse complement strand
AAGATCGGCCCGAACCGGTCGATCGCCTCCTTGAGGCGCACCGGGTTGATGGCTGAAGCGCCGTAGTAGACGGTCTCCAGCGAGCTCAGGTCGCGCGTGTGGGAGTCGGGGTGGTCCATCAAGGCGTAGAGCATCGACGGCACCAGCATCGTGGCGGTGATCTTCTCCCGCTCGATGGTCTCCAGCACCTCGGCCGGGTCGAACTTCGAGAGCACGAAGAGTGAGCCACCTTTGATCACCGTCGGCACGAAGAACGCAGCCCCGGCGTGCGACAGCGGCGTGCACATCAGGAACCGGGGGTTCTCTGGCCACTCCCATTCGGCCAGCTGGATCTGGCTCATCGTGCTCATCGCACGCGAGGTTCCGATGACGCCCTTCGGCTTGCCTGTCGTGCCACCGGTGTAGGTGATCGACACGATGTGGTCGGCCGGCAGGACGGCGGCCGTCAGCGGGCGCGCCTCGAACTCAGCAGCCTTCGCCACCAGGTCGACACCGATGTGGGCGAGCGAGTCGGGCACCGGCCCGATGGTGAGCACCTTGGTCAGACCAGGGCACTTCTCGAGAAGCGCCAGTGCCCGTTCGGCGAAGTACGGGTCGACGATCAGGAACGAGATGCCGGCGTCGTTGATCACGTATGCGTGGTCGTCGGCCGAGCCAAGCGGGTGCAGCGACGTGCGCCGGTAGCCCTGGGTCTGCCCTGAGCCGAGGATGAACAGCACCTCGGGCCGGTTCAGCGCCAGGAGTGCCCCGTGCGTGCCGGTGCCAGCGTCCAGCGCCTCGAAGGCCTGCACGTACCGACTCATCTGGGCTGCCGTCTCGCCACCCGTGAGCGTCGTCTCGCCGAGATGCATCACCGGCTTGTCGTGGTGGCGCTTGAGCGCCGCCACCATCAGGTTGCCGTTGTGGGTCGGGGTGCGCATCTCGTCAGACATGGCGCCGAGACTAGAACGTGTTCCAGTTCCTGTCACGGACCGACCGCGGATCAGGTGAGCAGCTCGGCGACCTCGCGCAGCTCGGCGGCCCCCTTGAAGCTGAGCATCAGCGTGGTCACGCCGGTCTCCTCCCAGGCGGCAACCTTCTCCTTGACCTCCCCGGCCTCGCCGATGATGTGCATGTCGTCGACCAGCTCGTCGGGGATCAGCGCGGTAGCCCGCTCCTTCTCACCACTGAGGTACAGCTTCTGCACCTCGGTAGCGACATCCTCGTAGCCCATCCGCACGAAGACTTGGTTGTGGAAGTTGGCCTCGGCGGCCCCCATGCCACCCATGTAGAGCGACACGATCGGCTTCATGCCGTTGATGACGGCCTGCTTCTCCTCGGCGTTCGCCACGATCTGCAAGTGGCAGGTGGCCGCGATCTCGAAGTCGGCTCGGGTGCGTCGTGCGCCCGGCCGAGCAAAACCCTCGTCGAGCCACGGTTGGTACATGCCAGCCGACTTGGGCGTGTAGAAGATCGGGATCCAGCCGTCAGCGATCTCGGCGGTCTGGGCGACGTTCTTGGGCCCCTCGGCGCCGAGCCAGATCGGGATGTCGGACCGCAGCGGGTGCACGATCGGCTTGAGTGGCTTGCCAAGCCCTACCGAGCCCTCGCCCGTGAACGGCAGGGGGTAGTGCGGGCCGTCGTTCGTGACGGGGGCCTCGCGCGCCAGCACCTGCCGGATGATGTCCACGACTTCGCGAGTGCGCGCCAACGGTTTGGAGAACGGCTGCCCGTACCAACCCTCGACCACCTGCGGCCCGCTGACGCCCATGCCCAAGATCACTCGTCCGCCGGTGAGGTGGTCAAGAGTGAGCGCGTGCATGGCGATGGACGTCGGAGCCCGCCCCGACATCTGCACGATCGAGGTACCCAGCCGGACCCGCGAGGTCTCCCGTCCCCACCACGCCAGTGGCGTGAAGGCATCGGAGCCCCAGGCCTCGGCGGTGAAGATCGCGTCGAAGCCAGCCTCGTCGGCCGCGGCGACGAGCTCGCCGACGCCGGTCGGAGGCTGCGCCTGCCAGTAACCGAGCTGCAGTCCAAGTTTCATGGCGACACCTTCTCAGAAACCTTGCACGCAAGATAGAACGTGTTCTAGTTTCGTGCATATGTCCTCCCGCACACTCTCCGCGCCGATGACCGTCGCCTTCGACTACACGCGCTCCACCGGCCCGGTGCTCGGCCGGTTCCTGACCGGTCTGCGCGACGGTGTCGTGATCGGCGGTCGCACCTCGGACGGGACGGTCGTCGTGCCGCCGCCCGAGTACGACCCGGTTTCGCACCAGCAACTCACCGACTTCGTCGAGGTGTCGTCGGTGGGCACCGTCGCGTCGTGGAGCTGGGTCTCCGAGCCCGTGGCAGGTCAGCCCCTCGACCGACCCTTCGCCTACGTGCTGGTGAGGCTCGACGGTGCCGACGCCCCTTTGCTTCACGCGCTGGACGTCGAGTCGGCTGACCAGGTGAGCACCGGCATGCGAGTGCAGGTGCGGTGGGCTGAGGAGCGTGTGGGCCACATCAACGACATCGCCTGCTTCGAGCCCCTCCACGACGAGTCGGCCGCGCGCCCCTCTGGCAGCGGCATCGTCGAGGACCACCCCGTCACTGGCATCGTGACACCTGTCGAGCTCGACTACGTCTATGCCGCCTCGCCCGAGGAGTCGGCGTTCTACCGCGGCCTCGCCGAGGGCAAGATCCTCGGTCAGCGCTGCCCCACCTGCGAGAAGGTCTACGTGCCACCGCGCAGCGCCTGCCCGTCAGACGGCACGCCCACCACCGACGAGGTGCGGCTCTCCGACACCGGCACGATCACGACGTTCTGCATCGTGAACGTGCCGTTCCTCGGTCAGAAGATCACCCCGCCGTACGTGTCGGCCTACGTGCTGCTCGACGGCGCCGACATCGCCCTGCTGCACCTCATCCTCGACATCCCCGCCGACGAGGTGCGGATGGGCATGCGCGTGAAGGCCGTGTGGAAGCCGCGTGAGGAATGGGGCACCACGATCGAGAACATCAGCCACTTCGCTCCGGCAGACGAGCCGGACGCCGACTACGAGACCTACAAGGTGCACCTGTGAGAGACGTTGCGGTCGTGGGGTTCGCCCAGCGACAGATGAAGGATTTCGACGGGTCGCCGACCTGCGTGGAGCTGCTGGTTCCGCTGTTCAAGGAGTGCTACGAGCAGACCGGCTGGACTCGTAAAGACATCGGTTTCTGGTGCTCCGGCTCGTCCGACTACCTCGCCGGACGCTCGTTCTCCTTTGTGCAGGCTGTCGACGCCATTGGCGTGACGCCCCCGGTGAACGAGTCGCACGTGGAGATGGACCTGGCCTGGGCCATGTACGAGGCCTGGATCAAGATCCAGACCGGCGAGGTCGACACCGCGCTGGTGTACGCGTTCGGCAAGAGCTCGGCTGGCATGCTGCGCCGCACCCTGGCTCTGCAGCTCGAGCCGTACACGATGACGCCGCTGTGGCCCGACACCGTGTCGCTCGCTGGCCTCCAAGCCCGCGCGGGCCTGGACGCCGGGCTCTGGGACGAGAACGCGATGGCCGAAGTCGTCAACCGTTCGCTCACCGACGCCGAGACGAACGAGTACGCCATCCGCAAGGGTGGCTCATCGGTCGCTGAGCTGTTGGCCCGCCCGATGTACGCCGACCCGCTGCGCAAGCACGACTGCGCTCCGGTGACCGACGGCGCTGCCGCCATCGTCCTGGCGGCAGGCGACCGAGCGCGCGACGTGCGTGAGCGGCCCGCCTGGATCACCGGCCTGAGCCACTTCGTCGACCCCATGAGCATGGGCAGCCGCGACCTCACGCGTTCGCCGTCGGCGGCTGCTGCTGCCCGTGGCGCTGGCACCGAGGGGGTCGAGGTGGCCGAGCTGCACGCGCCGTTCAGCCACCAAGAGCTGATCCTGCGACGTGAGCTCGGGCTTGGCGACGACGTGTCAGTGAACCCTTCGGGCGGCGCCCTCGCCGGCAACCCGATGTTCTCCAGCGGCGGCATCCGAGTAGGCGAGGCAGCTCGCAAGATCTGGTCGGGCGACGCTGCCAAGACCCTGGGTCACGCGACGTCCGGTCCGGCCCTCCAGCAGAACCTCGTGTGCGTCCTCGAAGACGCCCCCAACAGCAAGGTTGGTGCCTGATGGCCAAGCAGCCCGCCGCCGTGATCGGCATCGGCCAAACCCACCACCGCGCCAAGCGCGAAGACGTCTCGATGGCCGGCCTGTGCCGTGAGGCCATGGATCGCGCCCTCGAGGACGCGGGCATGACGCTCGACGAGATCGACGCGATCGTCGTCGGCAAGGCCCCCGACCTGTTCGAGGGCGTCATGATGCCTGAGCTGTTCTTGGCCGAGGCGCTAGGTGCGGCCGGCAAGCCGCTGCTGCGCGTGCACACCGCCGGATCGGTCGGTGGCTCCACCGCGATCGTGGCCGCGTCGTTGGTGCAGTCCGGCGTCCACAAGAAGGTGCTGACCGTCGCGTACGAGAAGCAGTCGGAGTCGAACGCCATGTGGGCGCTCTCCGTTCCGGTGCCCTTCAACATGCCCGTGCACGCCGGCGCTGGTGGGTACTTCGCCCCCCACGTGCGCTCCTACATCCGCCGTTCGGGCGCCCCGACCCACGTCGGCGCCATCGTCGCCGCCAAGGACCGCAACAACGCGCTGAAGAACCCGTACGCGCACCTGCACAACGAGGGCACGACCGTCGAGTCGGTGATGGCCTCCACGATGCTGTGGGACCCGATTCGCTACGACGAGACCTGCCCGTCGTCCGACGGCGCGTGTGCGCTCGTGATCGCTTCGGAGGACGTCGCTGCATCCTCGCCCAACCCGGCGTGGATCCACGGCACCGTGATGCGGTCGGAGGCCACGTCTGGCGCCGAGCGTGACCAGGTGAACCCGCTCGCGTCGCGTGAGGCTGCCGCCGTCCTGTGGAAGCAGGCCGGCATCACCAGCCCGATCGACGAGATCGACATGGCTGAGATCTACGTGCCGTTCTCGTGGTTCGAGCCGATGTGGCTGGAGTCGCTCGGCTTTGCCGACGAAGGCGCCGGCTGGAAGCTCACCGAGTCGGGCGCCACGGCACTCGACGGCCGGTTGCCCGTGAACTGCTCGGGCGGCGTGCTGTCGTCGAACCCGATCGGCGCCTCCGGCATGCTCCGCTTCGGCGAGGCGGCCCTGCAGGTGCGTGGGCTGGCCGGGGAGCACCAGGTCGACGGCGCCCGCAAGGCGCTGGGTCACGCCTACGGCGGCGGGTCGCAGTTCTTCGCCATGTGGGTGGTCGGCTCGGAGAAGCCGACCAACTAGTACCCGGGAAAGACGGCGCGGAGGTCGTCGATCGTCACGTTGCCGGTGACCGTCACACCCTCCGGCGTGAAGGCCGGGGTGAGACGTCCGCTGAGCAACCTGAGGGCTGCCTCGCGGGGACCCGCGAACGTGGCCGTCGGCGCCATGGGCGCCTCGTCGAGCAGCGCCACGGTGTCCTCGATCGACAAGCCACGCCCGGCGATGTCGATCGCTGCCGGGGCCGACATCTGGTCGGGTTTGGCCACGAATCCAATCAGGAACGACAGCGGACCAGCGAAGAGCTCGAGCAGAATGTCGGTCGCCTCAGCGTCGACGGTTGCCTCGGCGTCGAGGCCGGCACGGATGTCCCACACGTGCAGGGCCACCTCGTTGAGTCGCATTCCGGCGGCCACGACCAGCGGCACCGGCTGGGGCAGGAAGCCCATGTCAACCATCGCCGTAGCGCGCTGTTCGGCGCTGAGCCCTTCGGCCGTCTCGATCAAGTAGGCATCGTGGACGACGTACCAGGCGGCCTGTTCTTCGGGCGAGGCTGCGTTCCACCGAGCCCAGATCGCCTCGTTGTCGGCCTCGGCAGCGGGGGCTCCCTCGGCCGCAGCGAGCAGCGGCTTCACCGTGATCTCTGCACCGCTACCGAGGTGGGACAGGACGTCGCAGATCCGCCACTGCGAGGCAGCGCTCGGTGCGCGCAGCTCGTCGGGACCGAGCGCGGCGACGAGGGCCGTCAGCTGGTCGTGATGGTCGCGCAGGGAGTGGATGATCCGGTCGACAAGGTCAGTCATGCATCGAGCCTAGAGGCGACCACCAGCGCGACACCGGAGGAACGTAGGCTCGACCCTGTGATCGAGCTCAGGACGCCTGCCCAGATCGAGGAGATGAAGCCCGCGGGGCAGTTCGTGGCCTCGGTCATCACCGCTCTCGAGGCGCAGGCCGACGTCGGCGTCAACCTGCTCGAGCTCGACGCGCTGGCGCACGACATGATCCGCGCCGCCGGAGCGGAGTCCTGCTACGTCGACTACCACCCCTCGTTCGGCGGATCACCGTTCGGCAAGGTGCTCTGCACCTCGGTCAACGACGCCGTGCTGCACGGACTCCCCCACGACTACGTGCTCAAGGACGGCGACCTGCTCTCGGTCGACTTTGCCGCGTCGGTGAACGGCTGGGTCTCCGACTCAGCGCTCTCGGTCGTCGTCGGTCAAGCCCGCGAGGAAGACCTCCAGCTCATCGAGATCACGCGCAAGGCGTTGGACGACGCCATCTCGTGGGCGCGCCCTGGCAACCACCTCGGCGACATCTCGGCCGCCATCGGAGCAGTCGCTCGAAGTGCAGGTCTGGGGGTCAACCTGCAGTTCGGTGGTCACGGCGTGGGTCGCACGATGCACGGAGACCCGCACGTGCCGAACGACGGTCGCGCCGGCCGCGGCCTGAAGTTGCGCGCAGGTCTCGTCATCGCGATCGAGCCATGGTTCATGCACACCACCGACACGATCTTCACCGACCCGGACGGCTGGACGTTGCGCAGCGTCGACGGCAGCCGGGGTGCTCACATGGAGCACACCGTTGCCGTCACCGACGCCGGTCCCGTGGTGCTGACCGCGCGCGGATGAACCCCGAGCGAACTCAGGTCAGCTGTAGCGGACCTGGAGGTCCTTGATCCCGTTGATCCAGCTGTGACGCAGCCGGGACGGCTCCTCGATCTTGCTGATGTCGGGCGCATGGTCAGCCAGCGCGTTGAAGATCTGGTTGATCTCTTGACGCGCCAGGTTGGCTCCGAGGCAGTAGTGCGCTCCGTGGCCACCGAAGCCGAGGTGCGGGTTCTTCTCGCGGGTGATGTCGAAGGTGAACGGGTCGTCGAACACGTCGTCGTCGAAGTTGGCACTGGAGTAGAACAAGCCCACTCGCTGGCCCTTCTTCACCAGCACGCCACCGACCTCGACGTCGTGGTGGGCGGTGCGCTGGAAGGAGATGACCGGGGTTGCCCAGCGGACGACCTCATCAACCATCGTGGCCGGGCGATCGCGCTTCCAGATCTCCCACTGCTCGGGGTTGTCGAGGAAAGCATTCATGCCGTGCGTGATGGCGTTGCGCGTGGTTTCGTTGCCGGCGACGGCCAGGATGATGACGAAGAAGCCGAACTCGTCGTCGGTCAGGCCGCGCCCGTCCTTGTCGGCGTGCACGAGCTTGGTGACGATGTCGTCAAGCGGGTTGGCCTTGCGGTCGGCCGCCATGCCCATCGCGTAGCCCAGGATCTCGGCCGAGGCGAGCTCGGGGTCGCCACCCACGTCCGGGTCATCGGCAGCCAGCATCTGGTTCGACCACTCGAAGAGCTTGAACCGATCTTCCTGGGGCACCCCGAGCAGCTCAGCGATGGCCTGGAGCGGTAGCTCGGCCGCGATCTGCTCGACGAAGTTGCCGCTGCCCTGCCCCACGGCGTCCTTGACAATCTGGTGAGCCCGCTGAGTCATGATCTCGTCGAGAGCGTTGATCGAGCGCGGGGTGAAGCCCCGGCTCACGATCTGACGCATCGCCGTGTGGTCCGGCGGATCCTGGTTGATGATCATCACGCGCTGCATCTCGATCTGCTCGCGCTCCATGCCGTCGCTGAACCGGATGATCGCGCCGTTCTCGGCCGTGCCGAAGTTCTTGCTGTCCTTTGAGACCGCAGCCAGGTCGGCGTGCTTGGTGACCGCCCAGTAGCCCGTTCCGGACTCCTCGGCGAACCCGCTGCGCGATGCGGCTGGCTGCTCGACCCAGTGCACGGGAGACTGCTCACGCAGAGCCCGGAACTCGTCGTGCGGGATGCGCGCGTGGTTGACGTCCGGGTCGGTGAAGTCGTACCCGTCCGGAAGAATTTCGGTGGCGGTCACGATGGTGCCTTTCGTGGTGCTGTCGTCGTTGTCAGGCGAAGGACACGTGCATGGAGTTCACGCCGTTGACCCAACCGCTGCGCAGGCGCTGCGGCTCGGAGACCAGGGTGATGTTGGGGGCAAGGTCGGCCAGCGCCTTGAAGATGAGGTCGACCTCGAGGCGCGCCAGGTTGGCGCCGATGCAGTAGTGCGCCCCGTGACCACCGAAGGCTTGGTGCGGGTTCTTCTCCCGCGTGATGTCGAACGTGAACGGGTCGTCGAACACGTCGTCGTCGAAGTTGGCGCTGGCGTACATCAGGCCGACCCGCTCACCCTTCTTCACCAGGGTGCCGCCGACCTCGACGTCATTGAGCGCTGTGCGCTGGAAGACCGTGATCGGGCTCGCCCACCGAATGATCTCGTCGGCTGTGGTGGCAGGGCGGTCGCGCTTGTAGAGCTCCCACTGGGCGGGATCCTTCAGGAAAGCGTGCATCCCCCACGTGATGGCGTTCCGGGTGGTCTCGTTGCCAGCAACCGCGAGCAGCACCATGAAGAAGCCGAACTCGTCGTCAGTGAGGCCGCGTCCCTCGACGTCGGCGGTGACCAGCTTGGTGATGATGTCGTCCTGGGGGCGCTGCCGTCGTTCTTCAGCCAGGGCCATCGAGTAGCCGAGGATCTCCATGAACGCGACCTCTTGGTCGCCCTCGACGGTGGGATCGTCGTAGCTCATCATCTGGTTGGACCAGTCGAAGAGCTTGCCGCGGTCGTCTTGGGGTACGCCCAGAAGGTCAGCGATGGCTTGGAGCGGCAGCTCGGCCGCCACCTTGTGAACGAAGTCGACCTCACCCTCGGCTACGGCATCCGCGACGATCTTGCGAGCGCGTGCCTCCAGGCTGGCGTGCAGTGCGCCGACTGCACGTGGCGTGAAGGCCCGCGAGATGATCTGCCGCAACTTCGTGTGCTCGGGCGCGTCGTGGTTGATGAGCAGGAAGTTGGTCTGCTCCCGCGCTTCCTTGGTCATGTCGGGCGCGAACCGGATGATCACACCGGTCTCGTTGGTGGAGAAGTTGACCTGGTCCTTCGAGACCGCGGCAACGTCGGCGTGCTTCGTGACGGCCCAGTATCCGGAGTGATCGGGGAACCCGCCGCGCGCCACCTCGGACTGGGTCACGTAGGTGACCGGACTGCTCTTGCGCAGCGCCAACATCTCGTCGTGGGGGAACCGCTCGGCCATCGTGTCCGGGTCGGTGGGGTCGAAGTGCGTGGGCACGACGGTGGCGGTCAAGGATCTCCCTCTCGGTTCTGCAACACGTTCTAGTAGGACGAGACTACATACTCTCGGTAATACCTGAAAGGGTTTCGTACCGTGTTTCTGAGACCCAGTTCACACGCTGTCACTTGTGCGCAATGAGAACACGTTCTAGTTTTGGCGTCATGGGTACCCCTGTGATCATCGACGCCGTCCGCACCCCCCTCGGCAAGCGCAACGGCTGGCTGGCCGGCCTGCACCCCGCAGCTCTCCTGGGCTTCGTGCAGGCTCAGGTGATCGAGCGCTCCGGCATCGACCCGGCTCTGGTCGAGCAGGTCGTCGGCGGCTGCGTCACCCAGGCCGGTGAGCAGTCGAACGACATGATTCGCCGCGCCTGGCTCTACGCCGGACTCCCCCAGCACACCGGTGCTACCGCCATCGACGCCCAGTGCGGCTCGGGCCAGCAGTCGGCGCACCTGGTGCACGACATGATCGCCGCGGGCACCATCGACGTCGGGATCGCCTGCGGCATCGAGTCGATGTCCCGCATCCCGCTCGGAGGCAATGTTCCCGCCGGACTCGGCGACCCCCGTCCGGACGACTGGTCGATCGACATGCCCAACCAGTTCGAGGC
>JBAUWM010000366.1:0-3805 GCA_049583775.1 Nocardioides sp. | reverse complement strand
GCTACTCAACCTCCGGGCCTGATCGGGCACACCCCTCCTCCGTCGGAGCCTGCCCGGCCCTCACCTCGGTCGCACGGCTACTCAACCTCCGGGCCTGATCGGGCACACCCCTCCTCCGTCGGAGCCTGCCCGGCCCTCACCTCGGTCGGACGGCTACTCAACCTCCCCGCGTGATCCGGTCTTCGCGACTCCGTCGCCCAGACCGGCGCGGTGATCACATGTTTCGGGCACCTTGCTCGATCGCTTCGCGGATCCGGAAGTAGGTGCCGCAGCGGCAGATGTTGCGGATCGAGTCGAGGTCGGAGTCACGGATGCCGCGACCCTCGCGGCGGACCCTCTTCACCAGCGCCACGGCAGCCATGATCTGGCCCGGCTGGCAGTAGCCGCACTGGGAGACGTCCTGGTCGAGCCAGGCCTGCTGCATCGGGTGGAGGTCGCCCTTGGCGGTATCGGCAAGACCCTCGATCGTGGTCACACGGTCCTTCGGCTTCAGGTCACCCACCCGCACCGCACACGGGTTGAAGGCCTTCCCGTTGATGTGCGACGTGCAGGCCTTGCACACGTTGATGCCACAGCCGTACTTCGGTCCGGTGACGCCGAGCAGGTCGCGCAGCACCCACAGCACGCGGACGTCGTCGCTGACGTCAACGGTGACCGTCTTGCCGTTGAGGATGAAAGTTTGTCGAGACATGTGAGCTCCTTCGTCCTCAGGACAACCGCTTGAGGCCGTTGGTCGGCGAGGGGGGCACGGGGGGATCGAACGACTTCGGCTTGAACGAGATGCGGTTGTGGTTGATCGGGAAGTACGTCGGCATCGTGTTGGTCGCGCGGGCATAGGCGCACGCCACGGCTGCTGCCGTTGATCCCACCGCGGCCTCGCCGGCACCACCGGGGGTGTCGGAGTCCGACGGCATGATGTGCACCTCGAACTCCTTCGGCACGTTCCACTGGCGCGTGTAGAAGTAGTTGTCCCAGCTGGCCTCGAGGAACTTCCCCTCGCGAAGGTGGCACGAGCTGGTGAGGGTGAGGGCGATGCCGTCCATCGCACCGCCTTGCATCTGCGCCTCGAGCCCTCGCGGGTTGATGGCCAGGCCGACGTCGACCGCGACAACGACCTTCGTCACCCGGGGCCCTGTGACGGTCTCGGGGCCGAGGTCACGCTTGATCGTCTTGGGTCGGCAGTCGATCTCGACCAGCACCGCAGTGGCACCTTTGTACTCCTTGTGGATGGCGATGCCCTGCGCCATTCCGGCCGGCATCTTGCGCCCCCACTTGCCCTCCTTGGCCACCTTCTCCAGTGCGGCCTTGACCCGGTCGTTCTTGACGAACTCCAGGCGGAAGGCCAGCGGGTCCTTGCCCATCTTCTTGGCGATCTGGTCGATCGTGAGCTCAGCGGCCACGCACGTGTCGGGCGAGTAGATGTTGCGCATGCTCCCGGTGCTGAACATGTCCTCGAACTCCAACGGCTCGTTGAGCAGCTGGGTGAGCGCGCCGAAGTTGTAGGGCAACTCTTGGGTCAGCGCGAAGATCGACTCGGCGAAGCTGAGTCCGCCCAGACCGATCGGGTCCAGCTCGTCAGCCATGGAGGTGATCATTTCGCCGAGACCATGGCTGAAGTCGGTGGTGACCCCGGTGTGGCGTTGCTCGAAGCTCAGCACCTGGCCGGCCATCATCGTGGCGCGCACGCGCGAGGTGGCCATCGGGTGGAGCCGGCCATGGCGGGGCTCGTCGGCCCGGTGCCACATCAGCTTCACCGGCTTGCCCATCGCCTTGGAGATCGTTGCTGCCTCGACTGCGTGGTCACCGAACAGCTTGTGCCCGAATGATCCGCCACCGGTGATCACGTTGACCTTCACCTGATCCTGCTGCAACCCGCAGACCGCAGCGACGTTCTGCTGGGCCAGGATCGGCACCTTGAGCCCGGCCCAGATCGTCGCCGAGTCGGCGCGGACGTCGGCGATCGCCGCATAGGGCTCGAGTGCGGCGCTGCTGCGGAACGCGAAGGTGAAGTTGGTTTCAATCGTGTCGGCCAACACCGGAACGTCCGGGACGATCATCGGCAGCTCGCCCGCTCGTAGGCGCGCCAGCACCGTCTGGTCTGAGTGCCCCGCGGCCGGGCCGGGAAGCCACTCGACGTCCATGGCACGGACGGCGTCGATGCACTGTCCAAAGGTTTGCGCACGCACCGCTACCCCGGTGGGCACGACGACGACGTCGGTGACGCCGTCCATCTTCTTGACCTTTGCCTCGTTGCGCAGAGCCTTTGGCTTACCCATGTGCGTTGGAGCGCGGCACACCATGGTCGGCAACGCGTCAGGCACGGACAGGTCGGTGGTGAACTTCTTCTTGCCGGTCACTGCGTCGCGGGCGTCGGTGCGGTTGAAGGGGCGACCGATCACCTTGAAGTCGCCCTGCGGGCGGAGGGAGACCTCGATGGCCTCGACCACCTGACTGGCCGCCGACTCGACGAGGTCGCCGTAGCTGGCGAAGTTTCCTTCAGAGTCGCTGATGACACCGCCGGTGGTGGTCAGTCTGTCGGCGGTGGTGCCGAACAAGATGGCGGCGGCCTCCAGGAGCCGCTGGCGCGCGATCGCGCCGGCCACCCGGATCGGGGTGTAGGTGGAGAAGGTCGAGTTCGAGCCACCGGTGAGCTGGTTGAGGAGCAGGTCGGGGCGCGCCGGCGCCAAGGTGACGTGCACCTTCCTCATCGGCAGGTCGAGCTCTTCGGCCAGGATCATCGCCGTCGAGGTGATGATTCCCTGCCCGACCTCCATGCGCGGCAGCTGGAAGTAGGCCTCGCCCTTCTTGTCCAAGGTCACCGTGATCAGCTGCGAGGTCGCGAGGGCCGCGTCGGTCTGGAGGTCTTCGAGGTCGTAGAGCTCCGGGATCTGCGGTCCCGATGGGACCGCTGCGCGCGCAGGCCTACCGAGCGAGAGGTCGGCGGCCACGGTCAACGTGGTGCCCGCCATGACGTAGCCGATGAACCGTCGCCGACCGAGGCCTCCCGACAGCGCGGACGTCGAAAATGAGTCGTCGATGGAGCGATCGGACGTCGTCATGCTGCAACTGTGACACCCGTCACCTAAACCGAACATGACGAAGCGGCCACCACCGCGGCGCCCGCGTTGGACGACGTGCACAACGGCAACCTGAATGTCAGGAGTGACCAACACTCACCGGCGACGGCGAGCCTCAGCAGCTCGAGCACGCGCACGATGTTGTCGCGGCACGAGTCGCACAGGTCGGTGCGAGGCGCCACGCCGGTTCCGTCGGTCCGTGTCGTTCGGCTGGCGTGGGGGTGTCAGCGATCGACGTCGCGCCCGGTCGCGAGGTCGCTGCAGTCTATCGACGTGGCCCCCACGGCCACCAGGTAGGAACCTGCGCCGGCGTCGCCGGCCACTTGCTCGCACACGGCCAGCCAGTGCGACCGTCCGAGCAGCACCGGATGCCCCGGGCGACCGTCATAGGCGGCGCGGCGCGCACTGGCAGCGTCGGCTCCGTCGGCCAGCCGAGCGATCACCGGTGGCGTGACGTCGGGCAGGTCGACGAGCATCACGACCGCCGCGGTGTGCGTCGACTGCTCCGCGACAGCGAGACCGCACCGCAGGGAGGCGGAGAGACCGGACTCCCAATCGATCGCCACGACGGAGCGGACGTCAGGGCGCGGCGGCACCCGCTCCTGTGCCTCGTCGGCTCCCGCCCCGAGCACCACGATCACCTCGGCGCACCCGCCGTCGAGCAAGGTGGCAACCGTGGCAGGCAGCCAGTCATCAACCAGTGCCTTGGGCCGGCCCATCCGGCGCCC
>JBAUWM010000365.1:0-4840 GCA_049583775.1 Nocardioides sp. | reverse complement strand
GCCGGGGGTCGCTTGGCCGGAGGGGCTGTCTTCTTGCTCGGCGCCAGACCGCGGGCAGCGCTCGAGGGCTGCTTGCCGGTGCCGCGTCCGGGACGGCCACGGGTGCCGATCGGAATGATCTCTGCGTCACCCACCGTGACTCACCTCGCCTCTGCTGGGGCCTCGAGGGCCGGAGTGCTGGGCAAGCGCTCGGCCACGGCGGCAAGCAACTTGTCGGCGCGCCCCCCGGTGGGGGTCAGGCCGCGGGCGAAGTCAGCGAAGGCCTCACTGGTCGTGTAGGCGGGCTCGAAGCCGAGCACGTCGCGCATCAAGGTGGTGTCGACGCCCCGCCCGTAGGTCAAGAAGGCCAGCTGCTCGGGTGAGAAGTCAGCCATTCGCGCTGACCGCAGGGCCGAGCCCAGGGTGCCGACGGCAAAGCCAGGCATCGGCACGAAGGGACGCTGCAGACGGCGCACTGCCTGAGAGAGCATCAGCATGCCGTCACCTGCCACGTTGAACGTGCCAGCGACGTCAGTGCTCACGGCGTGCTGGAGCACAGCCATGAGGTCGGACTCGTGGAGGAACTGCATGCGTGCGTCGTAACCGAGCACCATCGGGACGACGGGCAGACGGAAGTAGGACATGATCGGGCTGACGACGTGCGGGCCGATCACGTTGGCGCAACGCAGCAGGGTGACTCGGCAGTCGCTGCGGCGCCGTGCGAAACCACGCACGTAGCCCTCGATCTCGGCGACGTCCTTGGCATAGCCCGACCTGGCCGGGCGCCGCGGCTCCATGTCTTCGGTGAACATGGCCGGGTCGCGATTGCTCGCCCCGTAGACCGTGGTCGTCGACTTTACGATCAGGTTCTGCACGCTCGGCGCCTTCTGGCACGCAGCAAGCAGCTGCATGGTGCCGATGACGTTGAGCTCTTTCATCGTGTTGCGCCCGCCGGCACTGCCGGGGGTCGCGATCACACTCATGTGGACGACGGTGTCGACGTCTTCCTTGGCAATGACCTTGGCGATGACCGGGTTGCGAATGTCGGCGCGCACGAACGAGACGTCGCCGACATCACCGCGCGGCGGCACGACGTCGACGCCGATGACCCGCGCCACCGAGGGATCCTCGGCGATCGCGCGCGCACAGCGGCGGCCGAGGTCACGGGATACCCCGGTGACCAGTACCACCTTGCCGACGCTCGCCCCGCTCATGTCAGCGCAGATCTGTCCGAGAGACCCGGACTACTTGCCGAGCTTGCGACGCTGCACGCGCGTCTTCTTCAAAAGCTTGCGGTGCTTCTTCTTCGCCATGCGCTTGCGGCGCTTCTTGATGACAGAACCCACGGGTGAACCAACTTCCACGAACGATCAGAGGTCACCCGGAGACGTCCGGACGACTCGGTCAGCCTAACGGCCGGGTCCGAGCAGAGTGGAATCGGGCCACCTGCGCGACGACGCGGGGTCAGCCTGCGTTGTAGAAGCTCTTGCGCAGGTACTCGTCGACGTCCTCATCGAGGACGCGGAACGAGCGCCCCACGCGCACGGCAGGCAGTTCGCCTCCGTGGACGAGGCGGTAGACCGTCATCTTGGAGACGCGCATCATCGCGGCCACCTCAGCAATGGTCAGGAACTTCGAGTCGGAGATTCCCCCAGGCGAGTTCGTCACGATGAGCACCAGCTTCCTTGCGCCCGCCACCAGCTTCCCCACCGGTGATGACACGGGCACGACTCCGCTGACAATAGGGCCTGATGTGACTCGTGGGGAAGACGTTACCGAGCGAAACTTGTGAGCCGACGGCGTGTCGTCACAGCACCGGATCTAGCCCGTGATACTGAAATGCTGCCATTCGGGTGTCGTGGATCGCCCGATCGAGCCAGGCCTCGGGGTCGTAGCCCTCCTCCCAGCGGCGGTACGTCGGGGCCCGCCCGTCGGTCATTCGTAGCGGCGCCTGCCTGCCCAGCGTGCGCTGCACGTGCTCGCGCCAGGCGCCCGGCGTCTCGATCGCGGCGTCCAACGGCACCCCCGCGACGGCGGCCAGCAGATGCGTCCACGAACGCGGCACCACCTGCACCAGGGCGTAACCGCCGCCACCCGTCGCCACCCAACGTCCGTCGGCGACCTCGTGCGCCAGGTCGTGCAGGGCTGTATAGGTGGCCCGATGCCCGTCCACGCTGAGCATGAGGTGCGCGAGCGGGTCGTCGGCGTGCGAGTCGCAGCCGTGCTGGGTGACGAGCACGTCGGGGGCGAACTCACGCAGCAGCGGAGGCACGACGGCATGAAAGGCGCGCAACCACCCGGCGTCGCTGGTACCCGGTGGGAGCGGGACATTGACCGCGCTGCCGAGCGCGTCGGGGCCACCGAGGTCGGCCGACTCCCCCGTTCCTGGAAACAGGAAGCGCCCCGACTCGTGCACCGAGATGGTCAGCACTCGCGGGTCGTGCCAGAAGATCTTCTCGACACCGTCGCCGTGGTGAACGTCGACGTCGACATAGGCCACGCGCTCGGCGCCTTGATCGAGCAGCCACTGGATGCCGACCGCGATGTCGTTGTAGATGCAGAACCCGCTGGAGTGGCCGCGCATCGCGTGGTGCAGCCCGCCGGTGATGTTGGCGCTGTGCAGCGAATCGCCGGTCCACACCTGCCGAAAGGCCTCGAGGGTCGCGCCGACCACGTGGGCCGCCGCGACGTCCATGCCCCGGAAGACCGGGTTGTCATCGGTACCGAGACCACGGCGCTCCTCACCGGGGCCGGGCGCGGCGCCCATCCGCATGACTGCCTCGATCAGGGCGGGGTCGTGCACGGTGGCGATCTGGTCGGCGGTGGCCGGAGGGGCTGCCACCGTGGTCAGCCGGCTGTCAGCGGCGCCGATCACGCCGAGCTCGCGGGCCAGCAGCACCGTGAGGTCGACTCGCACCGGCGACATGGGGTGGTCGGGGCCGAAGTTGTAGTCGGTCAGGCTCGGGTCGAAAACCAAGGTCGAAGGGCCTGAGCACGTCGTCACCGCCCTACCCTGACACGGTGATCGCGACACTGTGGGGACGCCTCAGCGTGCGGGCTGCCCTGCTTTACCTCGCGATGCGGGCGATCTCCGGCGTGCTGCTCTGGTTGGCTGCCGACGACCAGGTGTGGTTCCCGGGGGTGACCGGACCGGCCGAGAACGACATCGACCTGGCGCTCTCGTGGGACGCGCAGTGGTACCAACGGATCGCGGAGGACGGCTACCCCGACGAGCTGCCCGTCGGAGACGACGGTCGGGTGCAGCAGAACCCGTGGGCCTTCTACCCACTCTTTCCTCTGACGGCGCGCTGGGTGGGCTCGCTGACCGGCCTGGAGTTCGCCACCGTGGCGCCCTTGCTGGCGCTGCTGGCTGGCCTCGGTGCCGCCGTCCTGATGGCGCACCTGTTCGTCGAGACGCTGCCGCCGGGCTCGGAATGGGCGGCGCTCGGGGCGGTGGCCGTGTGGGCCGCGCTCCCGATCTCACCCGTATTGCAGATGGCGTACACAGAGTCGTTCTCGATGCTGCTCCTGGTTGGCGCCTTGCTGCTGTTGGTGCGCGAACGGTGGTGGGCTGCGGGGCTGTGCGCGCTGGTCCTCGGGCTGACCCGACCGATCGCCCTGCCCTTCACCCTGGTGCTTCTGGTGGCGATCTGGATGCGCTGGCGTGATCGCTCCGATCGTCCGGTGGCGGCCACCGAACGCATCGCGATGGGCGGCGCCCTTGGCCTCACGCTGGTCTCGGGCGGACTGTGGACTGCGATCGCGTGGGCGGGCACGGGGCAGCGCGACGCCTATCCCGAGACGATGACGGCCTGGCGCGGCGAGGCCTCGATCAACGTGATCGAGCCATGGCTGCGCACGATCGAATGGGGCTGGACCTACCACGATCGAGCGTTCGTGCTGCCTGCCCTCGGCATGGTCGTTCCGCTCGTCGTGTCACTCGTGCTCCTGGTGCCCCGCGTCGCACCGTGGATCGACCTCCGGCTTCGCGTGTGGTCGGCTGCGTACGCGGGCTACCTGCTCGCCGTTGTCGACGGGCACACCAGCATCTTCCGGTACCTCATCCCGCTCTTCCCACTCGCGCTCCTGCTGGCCGGACGTCGCTGGAACGGGTGGCGAACGGCCTACTGGGTGACCGCCGGAGTCGTCGGTCAAGTGGGCTGGATCTGGTGGCTCGTGGTGTTCACACCGCCATCTGACCTCCCGCCGTGAGCCCGGCCTAGGCTCGATGCATGACGAACTCGGACCTCGCCCGCCTCGCCGACGACTTCTGGACAGCCTTCCTTCAGCACCACCCGACCGAGGCGCACCTGCTCGGTGACTATCGGTGGGCCAGGAAGTACGAGGACGCGAGCCGAGCCTCCGAGGACGCCTGGATCAGTGACCTGCGCGAGGTCGCCGCCCAGGCGGACGCCATGCCGACGTCCGAGCTCGACACAGACGACCAGCTGACCCAGGCCGTGCTCTCGAGTACCGCCACGGCTTACGCCGATGTGCTCGAGACGCGGTTGAGCGAGCTCAGCGTCGACCCGATCTTCGGCATCCAGACCCAGGTGCCGATCGTGCTCGGCATGGTCGGTCTCCCAGACGCCGAAGTGGCCGAGGCGATGCTCGACAAGCTGCGTGGCGTGGCCACCCAGTACGACCAGCGCATCGAGCGGCTGCGCGAGGGCATCAGCTCTGGTCGAGTGCCGGCCCGGTTTGCGATCGCCGACACGATCACCCAGCTTGATGCCGAGCTGGCCCTGCCGCTCTCGGAGTCGCCGGTGCTGCGGGCGGTGCCGGCACCGCCAGCGGGCGTCGACGAGGCGGCGTGGCGCGATCGCGTGCGCGCGGTCTTCGCCGACGCAGTGGCACCGGC
>JBAUWM010000364.1:0-4827 GCA_049583775.1 Nocardioides sp. | reverse complement strand
GAGATCGGCCTCTACCGTCCCAAGGAGGAGCCGAGCTTCATCACGATCACCTCCGACCGGGCGCAGTACTGGCTCGGTGTCGGCGCGCAGCCGTCCGAGGCGGTTGCCAAGCTCCTCAAGATCACCGGCGACTGGCAGACCTTCCGGGGCATCTCCGGCACCGAGGGCACCCTCAAGGTCGCCGAGCCGAAGCGCTCCAAGCAGGACATCTTCAACGAGGCCCTCAAGGACGCCGCCAACGAGCCCAAGGGCGCAGCGGTGACCAAGAAGGCTGCTGCCAAGAAGGCGGAGAAGCCCGAGAAGCCCGAGAAGAAGGTCGAGGAGGCCCCGGCCGAGAAGACCGAAGAGGCTCCCGCCGCCGAGGCGCCTGCCGCTGAGGTCGTTGAGGCTCCTGCTGCCGAGGCCGCTAAGGCTCCCGCCGAGGACGCCCCCGCCGCCGTCGAGACGCCGGCCGAGACCGCTGAGGCGGCCGAGACCGACGCCGAGCCGAGCGCCTGATGCTCGCCGACGCGCTGGAGCACCTCGTTCGGGGAGTCGTCGACAACCCGGACGACGTCACCGTGCGTGACAAGCAGATGCGCCGTGGTTCGATCCTCGAGGTCCGGGTGCACCCCGACGACCTGGGCAAGGTCATCGGTCGGGGCGGTCGCACGGCGACTGCCTTCCGCACCGTGATCTCGGCCCTGGCCGGCAAGGGCGGCGCGCGGGTCGACTTCGTGGACGTCGACCGCCGCAGCTGAGCATCGTCATACGCTGACCCGTCCCCTACGGGGGACGGGTCAGCGCAGTTTTGAGCAAGGATGGAAGACGTGGAGTCACTCGAGGTCGTCGTGGGACGGATCGGCAAGCCGCATGGCATTCGCGGCGAGGTCACCGTTGACGTGCGCACCGACGAGCCCGGCCTGCGGTACGCCGACGGCGCCGTGCTTCGCGCGGCCGCGCCACGCGACTCGTCGTTCACCTTGAAGAACCTGACGGTCGCGCGCACCAGGTGGCACCAGCAGGTGCTGTTGGTGACCTTTGTCGAGCTCACTGACAGGTCAGCCGCCGAGCTTGCGCGCAATGTCGTCCTGCACGCCATGATCGACCCCAGCGCGGTGCCGGAGGACCCTGACGAGTTCTACGACCACCAGCTGGTGGGGCTCGCCGTGCACGACCTCGAGGGAACGCTTCTCGGCGAAGTCACCGGGCTGGTGCACGGCGGAGCGCAGGACTTGCTCGCGGTCCGAGCGGTCGATGGTCGCCCGACTCTCGTGCCCTTCGTCGCAGCGCTGGTGCCCGAGGTCGACCTCGCCGGTCGACGCGTGGTGGTGGCTGACCGCCCCGGCCTGGTGGCTCCGCTGGACGAGGACTGAGCGTGCGGCTCGACTACCTCTCGATCTTCCCCGATTGGTTTGCCCCCCTCGAGCTTTCGTTGGCTGGCAAGGCACGGGCCAACGGTCTGCTCGAGATCGCCGTCCATGACCTGCGCGACTGGGCCGCCGACCGTCACCACACTGTCGACGACACGCCGTACGGCGGTGGCGCTGGCATGGTCATGAAGCCCGAGCCGTGGGGTGCCGCCCTCGACCAGGTGCTCACGCCTGGGGCCACGCTCGTGGTGCCGACGCCGTCGGGCACGCAGTTCTCGCAGCGGCTGGCGCGCGACCTGGCAGAGCGCGAGCACCTGGTGTTCGCCTGCGGGCGCTACGAGGGGATCGACCAGCGAGTGCTCGACCACGCCGCGACCCAAGGCGACGTCATCGAGATCTCGCTCGGCGACTACGTGCTCAACGGGGGAGAGGTGGCGGCGCTCGCCATCACCGAGGCTGTCGTACGTCTGCTGCCCGGCTTCATGGGCAACGCAGCCTCTCTGGTGGAGGAATCGCACGAAGATGGGCTGCTCGAGTACCCCGTCTACACCAGACCCGCCTCGTGGCGCGGCCTGGACGTGCCCGAGGTACTGCTCTCGGGCGACCATGGCCGGATCGCCGCCTGGCGCGGCGACCAGGCCCGGCAGCGAACCGCGGCGCGTCGCCCAGACCTCCTGCCGACCAGCGCCACCACCACGGAGTGGACGATCGTGCCGGCCGTGCGAGCCGACGCGGGCGAGCTGCTGACGCTTCAGCGCGCCTGCTGGCTGCAGGAGGCGATCGCCAACCAGGCGATCGACGGAATACCTGCGCTGCACGAGAGCCTCGATGACGTCGTGGCCTGGCTCGAGGACTGGACCTCGTTCGTCGTCAGGGTCGATGGGCGGCTGGTCGGTGCTGTCCGCGGCCGACTCGACGGGGAGGCCTGGGACATCGGCCGGATCATGGTCGCTCCCGATCTCCAGGGTCGCGGGCTGGGCCGGGTGCTGCTCGAGCACATCCAGGCAGTGGCGCCCCCTGAGGCGACGTCGTTCGTGCTCTTCACCGGCCATCAGAGCCACGACAACATCCGGATGTACAAGAAGGCTGGCTTCCGCCTCCGCTCCGATCTGGCTCCGCCGCCCCTTGCCGTGGTCCTGACGAAGCCGCGACGCTGATTTCGGCAGGTCAGGGCCGTGTGGCAGACTCGCCTATCGGTCTGATCGGCCGAAGGTCTGCTCCGAGGAACGCACGGGGAGACCGCGTCGGGTGCCCGCCACAGGGGTCGCCTCACGCCGCCGGCCAACGGTTCGACCAGCATCCCGATTCATCCAGATCCACATCCAATTCCGCGGCTGACCTGTGGCACTCGCGAGGAGCATCATGACCAACCTGATCGCCGAACTCGGCAACGCCCACAAGCGCGACGACGTTCCGGCCTTCCGCGCCGGTGACACCATCAAGGTCCACGTGAAGGTCATCGAGGGCAGCCGCTCGCGTGTCCAGATCTTCCAGGGCGTGGTCATCCGCATCCACGGCGCCGGGATTGGCCGGACCTTCACGGTCCGCAAGGTCTCCTTCGGCGTCGGCGTCGAGCGGACCTTCCCCCTGAACTCTCCGATCTTCGAGCAGATCGAGGTCGTGACCCGCGGTGACGTGCGCCGCGCCAAGCTCTACTACCTGCGCAACCTGCGCGGCAAGGCCGCCAAGATCAAGGAGCGTCGGGACATCTGAGGGTCCCGGTTCGGCTCGGGCCGACCGCCTTCTTAGACTCTCCGCGTGACGACCGACGACCACGCCAGCGATCCCTCAGTGGACGACGCGGCGGGGTCGGAACACGACACGTCCGCCGTCCGCACCGACCCCGGTGCGGACGCGGACGTCGTGGCTGAGACCCCTCGCCCCGGGCGGCGACTGCCCATCTGGCAGGAGTCCGTTCTTCTCGTGGGCGCTGCCATCGTCTTGGCGATCATCGTCAAGGCGCTGTTCGTGCAGGCGTTCTACATCCCGTCGGCTTCGATGGAACCCGGGTTGGTCAAGAACGACCGGATTCTCGTGCAAAAGGTCTCCTACTGGTTCGGCGGCTCGCCCTCGCGGGGCGACGTCGTGGTGTTCGAAGACCCGGGCGGTTGGCTGGGAGCCAACGAGCAAGTCGATCTCGGCGCGGCGCAGACCGTGCTGTCGAAGATCGGGCTCTACCCGACCGGCGGCCATCTGGTGAAACGGGTCATCGGCGTCCCGGGCGACACGGTCGTCTGCTGCGACGAGGAGGGACGGATCTCGGTCAACGGATCTGCGCTCGACGAGGAGGACTACATCCTCGAGCGCGCCGAGAACATCCAGTGCAACGGTCCGATGACGGGCACCTGTGACTGGACGGCTGGGCCCGTCCCCGAGGGCACGATCTTCGTGATGGGTGACAATCGTGCCGACTCTGCCGACTCGTCGTACCACCTGTGCGACCCCGACGGCGAGACTGACTGCACCGACAACCCGTTCGTCGACGCTGACCTGGTGGTCGGCAAGGTTTTCGGCGTCGTATGGCCGACTGACCACTTCGGATTCGTAGGCCGACCGGACAACTTCGACGACGTCCCTGGTCCGGACTCCGCCCAGGACTGATGAGCGCCCTGCCGCGCGGTGCGACAGTCCGGCGGGACGCCGGGCTCTACGGCTACGAACGGGCGCTACGCCGCCACGGGGTCGAGCTGGTGGCCGGCGTCGACGAGGCTGGTCGGGGCGCGTGTGCCGGACCGTTGGTGGCGGGCGCGGCGATCCTGCCGCCGGGCAAGGCGGGGATCATCCCTGGTCTGGCCGACTCCAAGCTTCTCACCGAGAAGGCGCGTGAGCGCTGCTACACCCACGTCGTGCGCCGGGCCCTGGCGTGGTCGGTCGTGATCGTCTCGCAGGAGGAGTGCGACCGGCTCGGCATGCACGTCGCCAACGTCGAGGCGTTGCGACGGGCGGTCGCCCAGCTCGAGGTGCGACCCGAGTACGTGCTCTCCGACGGGTTTCCGGTCGATGGTCTCGGTGTGCCCGGTCTCGCGGTGTGGAAGGGCGACCGGGTGGCCGCCTGTGTGGCCGCCGCGTCCGTGCTGGCCAAGGTGACCCGCGACCGGATCATGACTGACTTGGACGTCGATTGGCCGGTCTATGACTTCAAGACGCACAAGGGCTACATCACCGAGGTGCACACCACGGCGCTTCTCGAGCACGGACCTTCCCCGATCCACCGGATGCGGTTCGTGAACGTCCGTCGTGCCGCGGGCCTCGAGCCGTTCCCTGATCTAGAGTCGGCCCATGAGCGCTGAGGAACTCGAGAAGTACGAGACCGAGCAGGAGCTCACCCTCTACCGCGAGTACCGCGATGTCGTCGGCATCTTCAAGTACGTCGTGGAGACCGACCGACGCTTCTACCTGTGCAACCAGGTCGACGTGAAGGCTCGAACCGAGAACGGAGACGTGTTCTTCGAGGTCTCGATGACCGACGCGTGGG
>JBAUWM010000363.1:0-6329 GCA_049583775.1 Nocardioides sp. | reverse complement strand
TCGGAGGTTGAGGTGCGAGCGGAGCGAGCCGCGTCGGAGGTTGAGGTGCGAGCGGAGCGAGCCGCGTCGGAGGTTGAGGTGCGAGCGGAGCGAGCCGCGTCGGAGGTTGAGGTGCGAGCGGAGCGAGCCTCGAAACCCCTCCTGATCGGCAACTGCTCCGGTTTCTACGGCGACCGCATCACCGCCATGCGCGAGATGCTCGAGGGCAGCACCAACGGTCAAGCTCTCGATGTGCTCACCGGTGACTACCTGGCCGAGCTGACGATGCTCATCCTCGGCAAGGACGCGATGAAGAACGCCGACCTCGGCTACGCGCGCACCTTCGTGACCCAGGTCGAGGACTGCTTGGGGCTCGCGCTCGAGCGGGGCGTCAAGATCGTGAGCAACGCCGGAGGCCTCAACCCAGCGGGCCTTGCCGAGCGACTGCGAGAGGTGGCGCGAGGCCTGGGCCTCGACCCGGCCATCGCCCACGTCGAGGGTGACGACGTGCGATCCCGGGCCGCCGAACTCGGGTTCGACGGCGCGCTCACCGCCAACGCCTACCTCGGCGGCTTCGGCATCGCCGCCGCATTGCGAGGCGGCGCCGACATCGTCGTCACTGGCCGGGTCACCGACGCCTCCGTCGTGGTGGGCCCAGGCATCGCCCACTTCGGCTGGACGCCGACCTCCTACGACCAGCTCGCCGGCGCCGTCGTGGCGGGCCACGTGATCGAGTGCGGGCCCCAGGCAACGGGAGGCAACTTCTCCGGGTTCAAGACCCTGCCGCTCGATGGGCGACCGCTGGGATTCCCGGTGGCCGAGCTCTCCGCCGACGGTTCGTCGGTGATCACCAAGCACGACGACAGCGGTGGCGCCGTCACCGTCGACACCGTGACGGCCCAGCTGGTCTACGAGATCCAGTCGACGCGCTACCTCAACCCCGACGTCACTACCCAGCTCGACACGGTGCGCCTCGAGCAGGTGGCGCCCAACCGGGTCGCCATCTCGGGAGTCGTCGGTGAGGCGCCGCCCGAGAAGCTGAAGGTCTGCGTCAACACGCTCGGTGGCTTCCGCAACACGATGGAGCTGGTGCTCACCGGGCTCGACATCGAGGCCAAGTCCGACTGGGTGCGCTCCCAGCTCGACGGTCGCCTGACGGCCCGCAGCGTCACGTGGACCCGGACGTCGCTGCCGATCGCCGACGCCGACACCGAGGAAGGTGCCTCGAGCCTGTTGCGCTGCACGGTCATGGATGCGGAGGCAGGGCCGGTGGGCAAGGCGTTCACCAGTCCGTTGGTCGAGCTGGCGCTGGCCTCCTACCCGGGCTTCACGATGACCGCACCCCCCGGACCGCCCTCGCCGTACGGCGTCTATCGCCCTGAGTACATCGAGCGGGGGGCTGTCGCGCACACAGTGGTTCACGCCGACGGCACGCGCGAGGTGATCGCCGACCCGACCGAGTTCAGCACGCTCGACGACGGCCTCGGACGTCGTCCGTCGCCCTTCCCGGCGCCGGCCGACTCACTCACTCGCCGGATGCCGCTCGGAACCTTTGTCTACGCGCGCTCGGGCGACAAGGGCGGCGACGCGAACGTCGGACTGTGGGTCGTCAACGATGTGGCCACGGGCTCGACCACCCCGGAGAAGTACGGCGAGCGGGTCACCTGGCTCACCAAACTGATCACTCCCCGAAAGATCCGCGAGCTCGTCCCGGAGGCCACCGACCTCGAGGTCGAAGTGTTCGTGCTGCCCAACCTCGGCGGGGTGAACGTGCTGATCCGGGGCCTCCTCGGCGAGGGTGTCGCGGCCTCCACCCGCTTCGACCCCCAGGCCAAGGGACTCGGCGAGTGGCTGCGTTCGCGATCGGTGCAGATCCAGGAAGGACTCTTCTGACCATGGACGTTCGTGAGATCGGCGCCGAGTTCACGCGCCGCGAGATCATGCCGCACCTCGATCAATGGGAAGAAGACCTCATCATGCCGCGCGAGCTGCATGCGGCGGCCGCGAAGCAGGGACTGCTGGGCGTCGGCTTCCCCGAGGAGGTCGGTGGCCAAGGCGGCGACCTGCTGGACACGACCGACCTGCAGGAAGGCATGTTCGGCGCCGGGGCGTCATCCGGGCTGATGGCGGGACTGTTCACGCACGGCATCGCCCTGCCGCACATCGTGGCCTCAGGCGACAGCGACCTGATCGACCGCTTCGTACGCCCGACGTTGGCCGGCGAGCTGATCGGTTCCCTCGCTGTGACCGAGCCGGGAGGCGGCTCCGACGTCGCACGGATCCGGACGACGGCGGTACGCGAAGGCGACGAGTACGTCATCAACGGTGCCAAGACCTTCATCACCTCGGGTACCCGGGCCGACTTTGTCACCACGGCGGTGCGCACGGGCGAGGCCGGACATGCCGGAGTCAGCCTGGTCGTCGTGGAGAAGGGGACGCCGGGATTCACCGTCGATCGTGCTCTGCGCAAGATGGGCTGGCACTGCTCCGACACCGCCGAGCTGTCGTACGTCGACGTGCGAGTCCCCGTGGGCAACTTGATCGGCCAGGAGAACCACGGTTTTTACCAGATCGCTGAGCAGTTCGTGGTCGAGCGGATCGGTCTCGCGGTGCACGCCTACGGCATCGCAGGCCGCGCCCTCGAGCTGACTGCGCAGTACTGCCGCGACCGCGAGACCTTTGGCAAGCCGCTCATCACGAACCAGGTCGTGCGCCACAAGCTGGTCGAGATGCGCCGTCAGGTCGAGGTGGCGCGTGTCTACGCCCGCGAGGTCGCCCGCCGCCACGTGGCGGGCGAGAACGTGATTGCCGAGGCCTGCCTGGCCAAGGAGACCGCCTGCAACACGGCCACCTACGTCGTCGACCAGGCCGTACAGCTGCATGGCGGGGCCGGCTACATGCATGGCACCGAGGTCGAGCGGCACTACCGGGACGCTCGCATCCTGCCGATCGGTGGCGGTGCCACCGAAGTGCTCGCCGACCTGGCCGCCCGACTCCTCGGCTACACCGATGCCTGAGCTGGTTGAGGTGCGAGGCGCGCGAGCGCCGAGCCTCGAAACTCCATCGTTGAGCCCCCCGTCGTTGAGCCCCTTGGTTTCGAGGCTCGCTTCGCTCGCGCCTCAACCAGCGGGGTGCCAGCAGGTGGTTGAGGTGCGAGGCGCGCAAGCGCCGAGCCTCGAAACCTCACCGTTCAGCCCCCCGGTAGCCACGAAAGGACCAACATCATGAGCATCATCAGGCCACTCGGCGGCGAGGTCACGGTCAACATCCACGCTCCGATCGCCGAGGTCTGGGACCTCGTCACCGACGTCACTCGGATCGGTGAGTTCTCACCGGAGACCTTCGAGGCTCAATGGACTCGCGGCGCCACCGGACCGGCCGTCGGGGCGACGTTCAAGGGTCACGTGAAGCGCAACGGCGTCGGCCCCACCTACTGGGCGCCGTGTCGGGTCACGAAGTTGGAGCACGAACGGCTCTTTGAGTTCATGGTCGGCACTGAAGGACGCCCGATCAACAACTGGGGCTACCGCCTCGAGCCAGACGGGCCCGGCACCCAGGTCACTGAGTACTTCCGTCTCGAGCCGATGCTGCCGTTGCGCCTCTACTGGGCGCTGATGGGGCGGCTTCGCGGAAAGACCAACGAGCGCGGCATGCAGACCACGCTGGAGAAGATGAAGGCGGTGCTCGAGCAGTGACTCAGACAGCGAACCGTGGGGCAATGCTCGAGAAGCTCGAGGCCCTCTCCGCCGAACACGCCAAGGCGATCGCTGGCGGCGGCGAGCGCAGTGTCGCTCGGCATCACGCGCGCGGCAAGCTCATGCCCCGCGAGCGGATCGAGCTGCTCCTCGACGAGGGCTCGGCCTTCCTCGAGCTGAGCCCTCTCGCTGGTTGGGGGTCTGACTTCACCGTCGGTGCCAGCGTGGTGACCGGCATCGGTGTGGTCGAGGGCGTCGAGTGCATGATCACCGCCAACGACCCGTCGGTGAAGGGTGGCGCCAGTAATCCGTGGACCGTCAAGAAGATCTTCCGTGCCTCGCAGATCGCCGCCGAGAATGGCCTGCCGACGATCTCGTTGGTCGAGTCGGGCGGCGCCGACCTGCCCACGCAGAAAGAGATCTTCATCCCGGGCGGCAAGCTTTTCCGCGACATCACCCGGTCGTCGGCCGCCAAGCAGCCCACCGTGGCGCTGGTCTTCGGCAACTCCACCGCTGGCGGCGCCTACGTGCCCGGCATGAGCGACTACACCGTGATGGTCAAAGAGCGCGCCAAGGTGTTCCTCGGTGGTCCGCCTCTGGTGAAGATGGCCACCGGCGAGGAGTCAGACGACGAGTCGCTGGGCGGGGCCGAGATGCACGCCCGCACCTCGGGGCTCGCCGATTTCCTGGCCGAGGACGAGCGCGACGCCATCCGGATCGGGCGCCGCATCATCGCCCGCCTCAACTGGCGCAAAGCGCGCCCCGGGCCGTCGCTCGCCTTCGCCGAGCCCGCCGTCGACGTCGAGGACCTGCTCGACCTGATTCCTACCGACCTCAAGGAACCGTTCGACCCGCGCGACGTGATCGCCCACATCTGTGACGGCGTGAGCGCCACCAACGGCGCGGTGTTCGACGAGTTCAAGCCGCTCTACGGGCCGTCACTCGTCACTGGCTGGGCGAAGATCCACGGCCGCCCGGTCGGCATCCTGGCCAACGCCCAGGGCGTGCTGTTCAGCCAGGAGGCGCAGAAGGCCACCCAGTTCGTGCAGCTGGCGAACCAGACCGATACCCCGTTGCTGTTCCTGCACAACACCACCGGCTACATGGTCGGCAAGGAGTACGAGCAGGGCGGCATCATCAAGCACGGCGCGATGATGATCAACGCCATCAGCAACTCCACGGTGCCGCACCTGACGGTGATCCTGGGCGCCTCGTACGGTGCCGGCAACTACGGCATGAACGGCCGCGCCTACGACCCGCGGTTCCTCTTCACCTGGCCGAGCGCGAAGTCGGCGGTGATGGGCCCGGCCCAGCTGGCTGGCGTCCTCTCGATCGTGGCCCGCGCCGCGGCCGAGGCCAAGGGAGCCGTCTACGACGAGGAAGCCGACGCCGGCATGAAGGCGTTCATCGAGCAGTCGGTGGAGGAGCAGTCGTTGCCACACTTCCTCTCCGGCATGCTCTACGACGACGGAGTCATCGACCCGCGCGATACCCGCACCGTGCTCGGTATCTGCCTCTCGGTGATCGACAACGTGGCCTACACGGGCACCGACCGATTCGGGGTGTTCCGGCCATGATCAAGAGGTTGCTCGTCGCCAACCGGGCCGAGATCGCCAGCCGGGTGTTCCGTACCTGTCGCGAGCTCGGCATCGAGACCGTCGCCATCCACTCGGACGCCGACGCCGACCTGCCCTACGTGCGCGAGGCCGACTACGCCGTGCACCTCCCGGGCAACGCGCCCTCGGAGACCTACCTGCGCACTGATCTCGTGCTGGACGCTGCCCGGCGGGCCGGTGCCGACGCCATCCACCCGGGCTACGGCTTCCTGTCCGAGAACGCCGAGTTCGCGCGAGCGGTCATCGAGGCAGGCCTCACCTGGATCGGGCCAGCACCCGAGTCGATCGTGTCGATGGGCTCGAAGATCGAGTCGAAGAAGCTGATGGCCGCGGCCGGTGTGCCGGTGCTGACCAATCACACGGTCGAGACCGCGACAGACGCCGACATGCCCCTCATCGTGAAGGCGTCGGCCGGGGGTGGCGGTCGCGGCATGCGGATCGTGCGCGAGCTCGGCGACCTTCCCGGGGAGATCGAGAAGGCGCAGGCCGAGGCGGCCTCGGCGTTCGGTGATGGCACTGTTTTCGTGGAGACCTACGTCGAGCGCGGCCGTCACGTCGAGGTGCAGGTACTCGGCCACGCCGATGGCGTCGAAGTGTTCGGAGAGCGCGACTGCTCGATCCAACGCCGCCACCAGAAGGTCGTCGAAGAGGCGCCCGCCCCCGGGCTCTCTGATGAGACCCGCACCGCGTTGCATGAGGCGGCTCGGGCGGCGGCCGCGGCCATCGACTACCGCGGCGCGGGCACGGTCGAGTTCCTCTACGACGAGGCTGGCGACCGGTTCTTCTTCCTCGAGATGAACACCCGGCTCCAGGTCGAGCACCCGGTCACGGAGCAGATCTTCGGCATCGACTTGGTCGAGCAGCAGCTGGCCGTGGCTGAGGGACGACCCGTCGAGACGCGCGGCGCCCCTCGGGGCCATGCCATCGAGGTCCGCCTCTACGCCGAGGATCCGGCCGCCGACTACCAGCCGCAGAGCGGTGGACTCACCACGTTCGAGATCCCGACCGGGCCAGGCATCCGGGTCGACACCGGCTTCGA
>JBAUWM010000362.1:0-1573 GCA_049583775.1 Nocardioides sp. | reverse complement strand
GTCGAGCAGCGAGCGCCAGCGAGCGCCGTCGAGACCCAGTGAGCCAACCAACGCAGCCGTTCGAGCTGCCGGCGTCTCGACGACGACGTCGCTCGTCCCTCGCGCCGCCTGCTCGACGACCGGGTGGGTCAGTTGAAGGGTTCGGCGGAGTCGAGCGGCATCCGCGGAGCGGCGTACCAGATGGTGCGGTGGCTCCAGTCGCCCGGACCGCGGCGGACCCCTGAGCACACCACGATGCCCAACCTCGGCGGCCCCTGACGTCGGTAGTACGACCGCACTCTCTTGTTCGCCCGCACCTGCGTGCGGTCGACCACGTCGTAGCACAGCATCTCGCCGCGAGGTCCGTGCAGCGCGATCACATCACCCACATGCAGGTTCGCGAGGAGGCGGTTCCCGGTGGCACTGCCGTCGGGGTATGTGTGCGTGTTCATCTTGACCACGGCCGTCTGGCTGCCGGGCTTGCGGCCCTTCTTGTCCCACGCGAACGAACGCTTGTCGGAAGTCGGCGGCGACTTCGGCACGCGGTTCCGGTCGCGACCCAGCGCCAAGACCGGCGCCCGACTGACGATGTTCGAGACGCTGATCGAGACCGGCCGGAACGGCTTGTCGGGTGATCCGCACGTGCTCCGACGCTCGGCGGACCCACTCTCAGGAGCCGCCACCGCGGTTCCTGAGGGACCAGCCGCTGCGAGGACGCTGCCCAGCAGCGTGGCGACGAGCGCGAGCACTAGTGCCGAGGTCAATTGGCGCGGAGCAACGCGCATTCGATCACCCATCCGGAGTCGATCACCCGCCAGGTCCGAAACCCCATGCTTCGACTCTGGCGCGGCTGTCACACCCATCGTGCCATCTGCCCTAGCCAGTCGTCAGCCCCGGACGGCGTCCAGGTCGGCCTTGGTCAGCACCGCACGGACCTCAAGACCCACATCGGCCAACGGGTTCTCGCCAGCCGGGCTGCGGTCGATCGCACAGACCACGACCTCGACGATCGCACCACTGGCGCGCAGCTCGCGCGTGGCGTCGCGCACCGCTCCACCGGTCGTGATGACGTCCTCGATCAGCGTGACCCGCTTGCCTGCGTAGTCCGGCCCCTCGGCGAGCTTGCAGGTTCCATAGGTCTTGGCAGCCTTGCGCACGAAGAGCGCGGGCGTGCCGGTGATCGCGCTGACGACGGTGGCAATCGGGATGCCGCCCATCTCGAGCCCGCCGAGCAGCTCGGTGTCTTGCGGGACCAGCTGGATCATCTCGCGGGCAACCCTGCCCAACAGGAGCGGATCGGCCTCGAAGAGGTACTTGTCGAAGTACTCACTGCTGACCTGGCCCGAGCGCAAAGTGAACTCGCCCGTCAGGCGGCAGCAAGCGTCGATGTCGGCAGCAAGATCGGTGTCGGTCGTCGTCACCCGCGCCAGGCTAGTAGGTGGTCGAGCAGCGAGCGCCAGCGAGCGTCGTCGAGACCCCGTGACTCAAACGAGCCGGCCGAATCAGCTGCAGGGGACTCACAGTCTCGACAACGCCGTCGTTCGTGCCTCACTCCGACTGCTCGACCACCGGGCCCACCCCGTCGTTCGTGCCT
>JBAUWM010000361.1:0-4682 GCA_049583775.1 Nocardioides sp. | reverse complement strand
GTTTCGCCTGCCGGCAGGCGAAACTCCCGCCCGCCACGTGGCACGCTGAGGCGGTGAACGCACGGCAGCGCCCCGCATGAGCGTCGTGGTGGTCGGTGGGTGCAACGTCGACGTCGTCGCGCGGCCGGCGGCGCGGTTCGAGACGGCGACGAGCAACCCCGGCGCCGTGAGAGTCAGCGCGGGTGGGGTTGGGCGCAACATCGCCGAGAACCTCGCGCGGCTCGGCACGCAGACCCGCCTGGTCTCTGTGGTGGGCGACGATGCACACGCCGACCTGGTGCTTCGGCACACCGCTGCGACGGGAGTCGACGTGAGCGCCGTGCAGCGGGTGGCCGGCGCGACGGGCAGCTACGTGGCACTGCTTGACCACGCCGGCGAGCTGGTCGGGGCGGTGTCCGACATGAGCACCACCCAGACCCTCGACGTCAGCGCCATCGAGTCGCACCTCGCGGGCGCCGACCTCCCCGTGCTCGACGGCAACCTCACGACCGCCGCGCTCCGCACCGTGTGGGACGCCGCCCTGGCCCACGGCCTTCGTGTCGTGCTCGACCCCGTGAGCGTGCCCAAGGCGCGAGCGATCGCCGCCCTCCTCAGCTCCGAGCGCACCTTGCACCTGCTCTCGGCGGGCGAGACCGAGCTCGCCGCCATCGGAGGTTCGGCGCAGCACGCCGAGCAGTGCTGGATCAGACGCGGTGCCGCCGGCTCGACGCTGTGCACTCACGGGGGCAGCGTCCACCTGGACGTCGTGCCCGCCACGGTGGCCGACGTGACCGGCGCAGGCGACGCGATGCTCGCCGCCTACTGCCACGCGGTGCTCGACGGCGCCGACCCCGTAGAAGCGGCCACGTTCGGGCACGCCGCCGCGGCACTCACGGTGGCCAGCCCCTTCACCGTGCACCCCGACCTGAGCGCCGACCTCGTGAGGAGCCTGCTGTGAACCCGCTGCTGTCCGTGACCGACGAGGTGGCCACCGCGCTCGCCGAGGGACGCCCGGTCGTGGCGCTCGAGAGCACGATCATCAGCCACGGCATGCCCTATCCCGACAACGTCGCGATGGCGCTCGAGGTTGAAGGCATCATCCGCGACGGCGGTGCCGTGCCGGCGACCGTCGCGGTGCTGGGCGGCGTCCCGCGCATCGGCCTCGCCGCCGACGACCTCGAGCTGCTCGCGAGCGACCCGCACGTGAGCAAGGTCAGCGTGCGCGACCTGCCGATCGTGGTGGCACAGCGTGCGCACGGGGCCACCACGGTGGCAGCCACGATGCGGCTGGCGAGCCTGGCCGGCATCGAGGTGTTCGTGACCGGCGGTCTCGGCGGTGTGCACCGCGGCGCAGCCGAGAGCTTCGACGTCTCCGCCGATCTCACCGAGCTCGCCACCACTCCAGTCACCGTGGTGTGTGCCGGAGTGAAGAGCATCCTCGACATCGCCTTGACTCTCGAGACGCTCGAGACCAACGGGGTGCCGGTGCTGGTGGTGGGCAGCGATGAGTTTCCGTCGTTCTACTCGCGCAGCAGCGGGTTCGCCGCTCCGGCCCGGGTGGAGTCGCCGGCTGACGCGGCCGGCGTGGTGGCAGCAGCCCGCAGGCTCGGCGTACGCAGCGGGCTGGTGCTCGCCCACCCGATCCCTGAGGGCGACGAGATTCCGGCCCACGAGATCGGCGCTGTGATCGACCAAGCGTTGGGTGACCTCGACGCGCTCGGCATCGGCGGCAAGGACGTGACCCCCTACCTGCTCAAGCGGATCGTCGAGCTCACCGACGGCGCCAGCTTGGTGGCCAACATCGCGCTCGTGCGAGCAAACGCCCGCTTCGGCGCGGCCCTGGCCCTCGAGTATGCCCAAGGTTCAGCGCGCGTTCATTGATCCGTGTCAGGCTCTGCGGGTGACCCACGAGCTCCCCGTGCCCACCCGTCGCGCCGTCCTGGGCGGCGGTGCCGCAGCCCTCGCGACGTCCCCCCTGCTGTGGGTGCCGCCCGCCGCGTCTGCGGAGCGTCCCACCGGCGTCCACCTGCAGTACGGCGACGATGCGCGCCACAGCATGACCGTGTCGTGGTCGACGCCGAGCTCGGTACGCAAGCCGCGCCTGGAGATCGGTCCTGACCGCGGGCTGGGCCAGAGCGTGGCCGTGCAGAGCCGCTCGTCAAAGGACGTGCGCACGGTCTATCACCACGGTCGAATCACCGGCCTGGACGCCGACACCACCTACCGCTACCGGATCGACCACAACGGCGCCACCGCCGCGAGCGGCACGTTCACGACGGCCCCGGCCAAGCCGAAGCCGTTCCGGTTCGCCGCCTTCGGTGACATGGGTGTCAACGCGGCTGCCGCGGCTCACGTGAAGCTGATCGACCGGATGAAGCCCGACCTGGCCTTCGTGGTGGGCGACCTCTGTTACGCCGACTCCAGCGGCGGCACCGGCGCCGGTGGCCCCCAGACCCAAGACTTCGGAACGTGGGATCGCTGGCTGCGATTGATCCAGTCCAGCGCCAACCGCGCTCCCTGGATGACGACCGTCGGCAACCACGAGATGGAGGCAGGCAACGGCGAGCTCGGCTACAACGGCTACCTCGACCGGTTCGCCCCGCCCACCAACGGGGTCGCCGGAGCCCCGGTGACCTACTCGTTCGTCTACGCCAACGTGGGCTTCATCGCCCTGGACGGCAATGACGCATCGTTGGAGATCGCCCGCAACAACGGCTACTTGGGGAACGCCCAAGACCGGTGGCTGGAGAAGCGCCTGAAGTCGATGCGCGCCGATCGAAGCATCGACTTCATCGTGGTCGGCTTCCACAACTGCATGTACTGCACCAACCTCGTGCACGG
Source organism: Nocardioides sp. (assembly GCA_049583775.1). Classification (GTDB taxonomy): domain Bacteria; phylum Actinomycetota; class Actinomycetes; order Propionibacteriales; family Nocardioidaceae; genus Nocardioides. The sequence continues at coordinate 1,862 of JBAUWM010000361.1, read as the reverse complement.
CTCCGACGGCGGCAACCGCACCCGCTGGGAGCCGCTCTTCGACAAGTACTCCGTCGACCTCGTCGTCAACGGGCACAACCACTGCTACGAGCGCACCCACCCTCTGCGCGACGGATCGCCGGTGAGCGAGGCGGCACGCGGCGCCGTCGTCAACAGTGCGAAGGGGACCACCTACCTCACCGCCGGCGGTGCCGGCCAGGCCATCTACCCCACCGGAGGACTGCCGATCTCCTACGTGGCCATGGAGGGTGGTCTGCGGGTTCCCGAGACGACGCTCTGGTCGTCGGTGGTGAACCACACTCACTCGATCGCCTTCATCGACGTGACGCCGCGCGATCGCAACGGCGTCGCCCGGATGCGGCTCACGGCTCGAGACACCAGCGGTGCGGTGATCGACAAGGTGACCCTGCGTCGTTGAGCCTGCGCCGTTGAGCCTGCGCCGTTGACCCGGCGGAGGGCCCGGGGCGGTGGGTAGGCCACCGTTGCCGGCAGCGCGTAGGTGGCTGAGGCACCGCTCCCCGGCGCACGACGGCCCAGCCTGGACAGATACGGCAGGGTGGGCCCGTGCACTACGTCGGGATCGACCTCGCCTGGGGCGACAACAAGCCCACCGGGCTAGCCGTCCTCGACGCTGACGCACGTCTCCTGCACGTCAGCGCCGTCCGCGGCGACGACGAGATCGAGGCCGAGCTTGCGGCCTATGTGGAGGGCGACTGCCTCGTCGCGATCGATGCCCCGCTGGTGGTGCGCAACGCCACGGGCTCGCGGCCGGCCGAGAAGGCGCTCAGCGCCGACTTCCGTCAGTTCGACGCCGGCACCCACCCGAGCAACACCGGCAAGCCCGAGTTCGCTGACGGTCCGCGGGGCGGCCGGGTGGCCAAGCGTCTCGGCCTCGACATCGACCCGCGGTCGGGACGGCGGCGCCGGGGGCTCGAGGTCTACCCGCACCCAGCCACCGTCGTGCTGTTCGGACTGCCGAAGATCCTGCGCTACAAGGCGAAACCCGGCCGCGACCTCGAGCTGCTGCGCGCCGAGCTTCTCACTTTGATGAGCCTCGTCGAGACGGTGGTGACCACCGACGAGACGTGGGCGGGGCTGCGCGCGGCCGTCGAGAGCGCGTCGCGCAAGAGCGAGTTGCGCCGGGTCGAAGACCAGGTCGACGCGGTCGTCTGTGCCTACGTGGCGCTCTTCGCCGACACCCGTCCCGAGCAGGTGACGATCTACGGAGACCTCGACTCCGGCTACATCCTCACCCCGAGTCTCGGCGCCCGGATCGAGCGCGTCGACACGGTGGGCGCGGCGGTGCGGCAGTACGCCGAGTCGCACCCCGAGTTGCTGCTGGCCGGGCAGGAGGCGGTTGCCCTCGTGGCCTCGGTGCTCGACGAGGCCGGGATCAACTACCTGTCCGTCACCGGGCGCACCAAGACGGTGGCGTCATTCGCCGAGAAGGCCACCCGCAGCCGAGGCGAGCTCACCCTCTACGACGACCCGCTCGTGCAGATCACCGACCAGCTCGGTGTCCGCGTCATCACCTACGTGCAGGACGACGTGGAGGCCGTGGCCGAGCTGCTCGCCGAGCAGGTGAATGTGACCGACGACCGAGACCTCGGCCAGGAGACGGCCAGCGAGGGCCGCTTCGGATACTCCAGCAGGCACCTGCTCTTCGGGCTTGACCCGGCGCGAGTCGGCCAGCCCGAGTTCGCGCACCTGCCCGGACGCATCGTGCAGGTGCAGGTGCGCACCGTGCTGCAGCACGCGTGGGCCGAGTTCGAGCACGACATCCGCTACAAGGGAACCGTGCCGACCGAGCACGCCCGCGAGTTCGACCGCCGGTTCACCCTTGCTGCCGGGTTGCTCGAGCT
>JBAUWM010000360.1:0-9826 GCA_049583775.1 Nocardioides sp. | reverse complement strand
CGCCGGCTCCGAGCAGCTGCGCCGCGGTCGCCAGCACGGCCAGGTCGAAAGCGGCCGCGTCTGGGGCGCCGTCGCCACTGACCTCGAACAGGTGCCGCGTGCGGTCGACCGACGTGTGCTGAGTTCCCACTGAGTCGGCCGGTGTGCTGCCGACGAAGACCTGGTCGGCCACGTCGGCATCCAACGCGAACGGCACGTGCGGGGGCAGCGCCACCGTGGCGACGCCCTCCACCTCTGCCCCGAGCGCCACGGGGAGGTAGGCCGCCGACTCGACCCAGGGGCCCGGCACCGCGTGCCGACCCAGGGCCTCGAACGCGACGCACAGCTCGACCGGTGTTGCCTCGGTGGCCAGCATCAGCAGGCCCTGCTCGGCCAGGCGACCCCAGAGGGCCAGCCCTGGAGCGTGGTCGCCGATGGCCCAGGCGCGCGCCACAGCCACGGTGTCGGAGGCGGCGAGCAGCTTCTCGAGAGACGCCGCGAAGTCAGCCTGATCAGTCGTGAGCTCGAACTTCACTTGCTGGCCACCTTCGGCTCGCGTGGCAGGCCGAGGATCCGCTCGGCCACGATGTTGCGTTGCACCTCGTTGGTGCCGGCGTAGATCGGCCCCGACAACGAGAACGTGTATCCGTCGAGCCAGCGTGACTCGGTCTCGGCGGCTGGGCCGAGAAGATCGAGCGCGGTCTCGTGCAGGGCAATGTCGAGCTCTGACCAGAACACCTTGTTCACCGAACCGGCAGCGCCCATCTCACCGCCGTCGGCGAGGCGGGTGACGGTGCCCCAGGTGAAGAGTCGGTAGGCCTGGGCCTTGATCCACGCGTCGACGACACCGTCGGCGGCCGACGGCGCGGCCTCGCCGTGCTCGCGCCACAGATCGACCAAACGGTCGGCGGCGGCGCAGAACCGACCGGGGGAGCGCAGCGACAGGCCGCGTTCGTTGCCGGCAGTGCTCATGGCCACCCGCCAGCCGTCGCCGGGTGCACCGAGCACGTCGGCGTCGGGCACGAAGACGTCGTCGAAGAAGACCTCGGCGAATCCGGCTTCGCCGTCCAGCTGGGCGATCGGGCGAACCGTGATGCCGTCGGCGTCGAGCGGGAACAGGAAGTAGGTGAGCCCGTTGTGTCGGGCGGCGTCAGGGTCGGAGCGGAAGAGCCCGAACCCCCAGTGCGCAAAGGAGGCTCGCGACGACCAGGTCTTCTGGCCGTTGAGCACCCATCCACCGCGAGCATCATCACGTTGAGCCGTCGACTTCAGTGACGCGAGGTCAGACCCGGCCTCGGGCTCAGACCAGCATTGCGCCCAGACCTTCTCACCGCTGGCCATGCTCGGCAGGAAGCGGTCCTGCTGGTCCTTGGTGCCGTGGTCGAAGATGATCGGGGCCAGCAAGAAGATGCCGTTCTGGCTGACCCGACCCGGTGCCCCGGCTCGGTAGTACTCCTCCTCGAACACGACCCACTCGATGAGCGAGGCCTCGCGGCCGTGGTACTCCTGCGGCCATGACACGACCGAGAAGCGCGCTTCGGTGAGCCGCGCCTCCCACTCCTGGTGGAGCGCCCAGCCCTCGGCGGTGTCCATCGATGGCAGCGGCTCGGCGGGCACGTTGGCCTCGAGCCACGCGCGCGCTTCAGCCTGAAAGGCCAGCTCTGACTCGGACAGGTCGAGATCCATGCGGTTCCTAACTCTCGGTCCCTGAGGAGCGAACGGAGTGAGCGTCTCGAAGGGCGGTCTTGAGTACCTTGCCGGAGAGATTCCGGGGCAAGACGTCGATGTGCTCCACGAAGCGGGGCACCTTGAAGTTGGCGAGCCGTTCTTTGGCGAATGCGATGACGTCCTCGGCGCTGGCGGTACCCACCACGAACGCCTTGCCGACCTCGCCCATCCGCTCGTCAGGAACGCCCACGACGGCAACGTCGTCGACCCCGTCGAGGCGCATGAGGGCCTGCTCGACCTCGGCGGGATAGACGTTGAAACCACCCGAGATGTACATGTCCTTGATCCGGTCGGTGATCCGGAGGTTGCCCTGGTCGTCGAGGACGCCGATGTCGCCGGTGTGCAACCAGCCGTCGGCGTCGATCGCCTCGGCGGTGGCCTGGGGATCGTCGAGGTAGCCGAGCATCACGAAGTCTCCGCGCACGAGGAGCTCGCCCTCGTCGCCGATGATCGTCTCCATGCCAGGGATGGCCCGGCCGCACGTCGTGGCCACGGTCTCGGCAGAGTCGCCCTCACGGCACATGGTGACCACGACCGCCTCGGTCATGCCGAACGCGGTGACGACCTGGTCGATCTCGAGCTCGTCGCGCATCCGCTCGATCAGCACCACCGGCACCACGGCGGCGCCGGTGACGGCCAGGCGGAGCGACGAGAGGTCGTAGTCGCCACGGTTGGGCGCCGCGAGCAGGGACTGGTAGATCGTGGGGGCGCCCGGAAGCACTGAGATCTGGGCGTCCTGGATCAGCCGCATCGTCGCGTCGAGGTCGAACGTGGCCACCGGGTAGAGGGTCGCTCCGGTGAGCAGGCCAACCACGATGCCGATCTTGTACCCGAAGGAGTGAAAGAAGGGATTGATCACGAGGTACTGGTCGTCCTCGCGGACGCCGCCCAGCTCGGCCCACGTTCGCGAGACACCGATCGTCTGACGGTGCGCCGACATGGCGCCCTTCGACCGGCCGGTTGTGCCCGAGGTGAAGAGGATGTCCGCCACTGCGTCGGGGGAGACCTTCTCGGCGCATGCGTCGGCCGCCACCAGGTCTCGGGCATCTGCCTGGAACCCGGCGAGGTCGGCGAGGTCGACGATGCGCGAGCCGACGCCGAGCTCGGTCAGCTCGGCGATCTGCGAGCGGTCCAGAAACCCGTCGGCCACGATCACCAGGGCGACGTCCGCTCGGTGGAGCACCTCGGCCACTTCAGGTGCGGTGTAGCGGCTGTTCAGGGGGATCAACACCCCGCCGGCGTAGGTCACGGCAAGCGCCGCCACCGCCCAATCAATGCTGTTCGGCGCCCAGATGGCGACGCGCTGGCCGGTGCTGAGCCCGCCGGTGAGGTAGCTGGCGGCGGTGTGGCGCACCCGCTCGAGGAGGTCGGCATACGAGAGGGTCCGGGTGCCATCGACATACGCCGGGTGGTCGCCGAACCGCGCTGCGGCGCCGCGGACCAGCGCGGGCAGGGTGTCGGTCACCAGCACTCCTCCTACCAACCAAGCAATTGCTTGGTAGGGTAGCACTCGTGGACCTCCGCTACTCCGATGCCGATCTCGCGTTCCGCACCGAGATTCGCGAGTGGCTGGGTGACCACCTCAGCGGCGAGTGGGGTGAGCTCAAGGGTCTCGGCGGCCCCGGTCGCGACCACGAGGCAATCGAGGAGCGGCTGGCCTGGAATCGGCACCTCGCCGCCCACGGCTGGACCTGCGTGGGTTGGCCGACCGAGCACGGCGGCCGCGGACTCAGTCTTTGGCAGCAGGTGATCTTCCACGAGGAGTACGCCCGCTCCAACGCGCCGCACGGGGTCAACCACCTCGGCGAGACCTTGCTCGGCCCCACCGTGATCGCGTTCGGTACCGAGGAGCAGAAGCAGCGGTTCCTGCCGAAGATCGTCGGTGTCGACGAGTTGTGGGCGCAGGGCTACTCCGAACCGAACGCTGGCTCCGACCTGGCCAACGTGCAGACCAAGGCTCGGCTCTCCGACGACGGCTCGCAGTGGGTGATCGACGGCCAGAAGGTCTGGACGTCGAACGCGCACTTCTCCCAGTGGGTGTTCGTGATCGCGCGCACCGAGCCGGGCTCGCAACGTCACCAAGGACTCTCGTTCCTCCTCGTGCCCCTTGACCAGGACGGCATCGACGTCCGGCCCATCGAACAGCTCACCGGCGGCTCGGAGTTCAACGAGGTGTTCTTCACCGGCGCCACGACCGACGCCGACTTGGTGATCGGCGAACCCGGCCATGGGTGGGGCGTGGCCATGGGCCTGCTCGGGTTTGAGCGCGGCGTATCCACCCTGGCCCAGACCGTCGACTACGCACGCGAACTGCAGGCAGTGATCGACCTGGCCCGCGCCAACCATGTGCTCGACGAGCAGCCGGTACTTCGTGACCGCCTCGTCGACCTCAAGGTGGAGCTCGAGGTGATCCGGGCCCAAGGACTGCGCGGACTCTCCACGGTCGCCGGGGGTGAGGACTCATCAGCCGGTGGCGGTGCCGGCTCGATCTTCAAACTCGTGTGGGCCAACTGGCACCAGCGCCTCGGCGAGGTCGCCATGCAGGTTGCTGCGCACGACGGTCTCGTCACACGCGGCTCCAACTACGACCTGGACGAGTTCCAGCGACTCTTCCTCTTCTCGCGTGCCGACACCATCTACGGCGGCAGCGACGAGGTGCAGAAGAACATCCTCGCCGAGCGCGTGCTCGGCCTTCCCCGTGAAGCCCGCGGTGGTTGAGGTGCGAGCTTGCGAGCCTCGAAACCCCCGCAACCCACAGGAGACAGCATGACTACCCAGCGCATCGAGCAGCCCGCCCCCGACTACGTGCCCGGGCACGACCTGCTGGCCGGCAAGGTCGTCGTCGTGACGGCGGCGGCGGGCGCGGGCATCGGAGCCTCCGTGGTACGGCGAGCCCTCGAGGAAGGCGCCAAGGCGGTGGTCTTCTCCGACACCCACGAGCGCAGGCTGGCCGAGGCCGAGGAAGCCCTGGCTGCCGAGTTCGGCGCCGACCGCGTGCGCCAGCTGGTCTGCAACGTGACCGACGAGGCTCACGTGACGGCGTTGCTCGACGCGGCCGAGGAGTTCGGCGGGGTCGACATCATGATCAACAACGCCGGTCTCGGCGGCACCGCGAGCGTGCTGGAGATGACTGACGAAGACTGGCTTCGGGTTCTCGACATCACCCTGACTGGCACCTTCCGTTGTGTGCGGGCTGCCGGTCAGCGGTTCGTGGCCGCCGGCAAGAAGGGTGTCATCGTCAACAACGCCTCGGTGATCGGCTGGCGTGCGCAGGAGGGACAGGCCCACTACGCCGCCGCCAAGGCCGGCGTCATGGCGCTCACGCGTTGCTCGGCGATCGACCTGGCCCCCCACGGCATTCGGGTCAACGCGGTGAGCCCGAGCCTGGCGATGCACCCCTTCCTGGCCAAGGTGACGTCCGACGAGCTGCTCGCCGAGCTGAAGGGCCGCGAGGCCTTCGGGCGTGCAGCCGAGCCGTGGGAGGTCGCCAACGTGATGATCTTCCTGGCCAGTGACTACGCCTCCTACATGACTGGCGAGGTCGTGGCCGTCAGTTCGCAGCAGGCCTGACTCGATGAGCGCCGAGCCTGTCGCGTCGCGTCGCGAAGAGCTCCTCGCGATCGCGGCATCGCTGTTCGCGCGCAAAGGGTTCAAGAACACCACCGTCCGCGACATCGCGGAGGCCGCCGGCATCTTGAGCGGCAGCCTGTACCACCACTTCGACTCCAAGGAGTCGATGGTCGATGAGATCCTGCGAACGTTCCAGGACGAGCTGTTCGGCAAGTACGACGCCATCCTGCTCAGCGACGCCGACGCCCGGGTCAAGCTCGAGCAGGCCGTGACCGTGTCGTTCGAGGCGATCGACCAGCACCCCGACGAGGTGGCGATCTTCCAGAACGAGGCTGGCTACCTCGGGGGGTTCGAGCGGTTCGGCTACCTGGCCGAGCGCAACCGGCAGTCGCGCGCCGTCTGGATCACCCTGCTCGATGACGGCGTTCGTTCGGGCGCGCTTCGCAGCGACCTCGACATCGAGGTCGCGTACCGCTTCATTCGTGACACCGTGTGGGTGGCCGTCGCCTGGTACCGACCCGGCGGCAAGCTCGCCCACACAGACATCGCTCACCAGTACCTGACCATCCTTCTAGACGGGATCTCCCATGCCTGAGGCATACATCGTTGACGCAGTCCGTACCCCCGTTGGCAAGCGAGGTGGCGCCCTGGCGGCCATGCACTCCGCTGATCTGGGCGCCCACACCCTGGCCGCGCTGATGCGTCGCACCGGTGTCGACCCGGGCGCCGTCGATGACGTGATCATGGGGTGCTGCGACACGATCGGCTCGCAGGCTGGGGACATCGCGCGCTCGGCCTGGCTGGTGGCAGGGCTGCCCGACCATGTGCCTGGCGTGACGATCGACCGCCAGTGCGGCTCTTCGCAGCAAGCCGTGCACTTCGCGGCCCAGGGCGTGATGTCTGGTACCCAGGACCTCGTCGTGGCCGGTGGCCTGCAGAACATGAGCGCCATCCCGATCTCGGCGGCGATGCTCGCCGGACAGCAGTACGGCTTCTCCACCCCGTTCGCCGAGTCGCCTGGTTGGCAGGCGCGTTACGGCGACCAGGAGGTCAGCCAGTTCCGTAGCGCCGAGATGATCGCCGAGAAGTGGGACATCAGCCGGCTCGACATGGAGGAGTTCTCCCTGGCCTCCCACGACCGGGCGCGAGCGGCCATTGCCGAGGGCCGGTTCAAGAGCGAGATCGAGCCGGTCGACCTGCCTGAGGGCACCTTTGACACTGACCAGTGCCCCCGCGAGACCTCGCTGGAGAAGATGGCCGGTCTGCATCCGTTGGCACCGGGCGGCCGGATCACCGCGGCCGTCGCCTCACAGATCTGCGACGGGTCGACCGCGATGCTGATCGCCTCTGAGCAGGCGGTGAAGGATCACGGCCTCACTCCGCGAGCCCGCGTGCACCACCTCTCGGTGCGTGGTGACGACCCGGTCTGGATGCTCACCGGCCCGATCGCTGCCACGAAGCATGCCCTGGCCAAGTCGGGCCTCTCGATCGACGACATCGACCTGTTCGAGTGCAACGAGGCCTTTGCCTCGGTGGTGCTGGCGTGGATGAAGGAGACCGGCGCACCGCACGAGAAGGTGAACGTCAACGGCGGCGGCATCGCCCTGGGCCACCCGATCGGGGCCACCGGCACGCGCCTGATGACCACGCTGCTGAACGAGCTCGAGCGCACCGGAGGTCGCTTCGGCCTCCAGACGATGTGTGAGGGCGGCGGTCAGGCCAACGTGACCATCATCGAGCGCCTCTGACCGGTGTCAGGGGCGGCGGCCCTTGACGACGGCGAAGAGCACGTAGAGCAGCACGGCGAGAACGACCAGGAAGATAATCAGCTTCATGTCGGCGTCCTACCCAGCCGATGCCTCGCTCACACTTGCTTCGTCACCCCGGTCGGCAATCAGGGTGACGAAGAGGGCGAACCAGCCCAGCAGGATCACCAGTCCGAAGCTCATGGCGAGCACGAACGAGACGTCGTAGAGGGCGTCGCTGTACCCGAACACCTGGGTGAGCACGGAGGTCGGGCAGCAGGATCAGGAAGAACCAACCACCCACGCCGAACAGGATGCGTCCGAACCAGACCCACAGCACCAGCAAGAGCCCGAGCGGCAACATCGCGTGCAGGGTGAACCGGCGCATCAGAGCACCAGGACGAGGCCGACGACCCCCGGGAGCAGGCCGAGAGCCACCCAAGGGGAGTAGAGCGACCGGCGATGGATGGCGAAGGCAGCGGCAACGGCCACGACGCCAAACAGTCCGCCGAGCACGCAGAGACCGACACGGGCCACGGTCTCGCTGGCGTCGATGAAGGTCGCGCCGATGACCAGACCGACCGACAGGTGCAGGATCGTGGTGCCCACGAGCACCGACATCACGACCCGCTGCACGTGCGCCAGCCGGGCCCGCTCTTCTGGGGTGGAGACCTGACGAGGAGCTGAAGGGTCCATCAGGTGCTTGGCGCGGCGCGGCGTCTGCTCCTGAGTCACATTCCAAACGATAGAGCTCGGTCGCACCAACCAGTGGATCGCCCGGCCCCCAGTGGACGTCAACGAGACCTTGGGCTACCGCGTTGTCGGCCGCGCCTACGACCTGCAGAAGGGCGCGACCGCGCCTGCCTGATCAGATCGTGTACGACGCTGCCCGCTTCAGCTCGTCGACGGCGCGGAGCACGATCCGCTCGATGAGCTCTTCGCAGCTCGGCAAGTCGTCGATGACGCCGACGACCTGACCCGAGGCCAGCACGCCAGCCGACGTGTCGCCCTCGACGAGCCCAGCCTTGAGCATCACCGGGGTGTTGGCGGCCAGCGCCATCTGACCGAGTGATCGACCCTGGGTCTTCTTCATCGCCCGGCCATCCTTGGCGAGGTCGAGCCACGACATGCCGCTGTCCTTCTTGAACTCCAGCGTGCGACGCATCGTCGGGCCCAGGCGCTTCATCGCGCTGGTGCCCTCGAGCGACTCGACCAGGTCGGTTCGCAGCATCCGATGCGGCATGCCGTCGACCTTGGCCGTGACGACCGTGCCATTGAGATCGTGGGTGAGGTAGAGATCCTTGACCGCCTGGGGCACGGCGCTGTCCTGGGTGAGCAGGAAGCGCGTGCCCATGCCGATACCGGCTGCGCCGTACGACAGGGCGGCGGCGAGGCCACGGCCGTCGAAGAAACCCCCGGCCGCGATGACCGGGATATCGACCGCGTCGAGCACCGTGGGCAGCAGCAGCGTCGTGGGCACCGGGCCGGTGTGGCCGCCACCCTCCCCGCCTTGCACCATCACGGCGTCCGCGCCCCATGACGCGACCTTGACCGCGTGCTTGGCTGCGCCGATCGACGGCATCACGACGATGCCGTGGTCCTTGAGCTTGGCGATCAAGTCCTGCTTGGGCGCCAGCGCGAACGACGCGACCTTCACGCCGTGCTTGATCAACAGGTCGCAGCGATCGCCCGCGTCACCAGCGTCCGCGCGCATGTTGACGCCGAAGGGCTTGTCGGTGCGGCTCATCGTGTCGACGATCGCGTGCTCGAGCTCGTCGAACGTCATCGTGGCGCTGGCCAGGATTCCGAGTCCGCCGGCGTTGGCCGTGCCGCTCACCAGACGCGGGCCGGAGACCCAGCCCATGCCTGTCTGCACGATCGGGTGCTTGACGCCGACCAGTTCGGTGAACGGCGTCTTGATCAGCTGCTCGATCATTCCTTGGTCTCCTCAGGCACCTCGCGCAGGCGGAACCCCTTGGGGTCGAGCACCTCGCGGATGATGGTCAGCTCTGCGGTCGTGGGAAGCCGGGTCTCGATGACTCCGCTGAGGTCGCCGAGGTCGAAGCCGGTCTGCTCCTGGACCTGGTCGGTGGTCACGCCCGGGTGCACCGAGAGCAGCCGGACCGTGCGGTCGGGCCCGTTCACGTCGAAGACGCCGAGGTTGCTGACGATGCGGTGGATGTCGTTGAACCGCGAGCCGCCGGGGCCCGAGGCAGCGGCTCGCTTCGGGCCGACGCCCGAGACGATGTCGACCTGATCGACGAAGACCCGTGGTGAATGCTTGGGCACCCAGTACGAGGTCCGGTTGTTGGCGGTGTTGCCCGGAGCGCCGCGCGAGCCGAGCAGCTGACGCTTGGGCTGGGCGAAGGGGCCGATGGCGGAGATGTTCTGGTTGCCGTCGCGGTCGACCTGGGTGGCGCCCATCATCACGTGGCGCTTGCCGTAGGCAACGACATCGAAGACCTTGCGGAACGGGATCCAGCCTTCGACCACGTCGCCCTTGGCGAACAAGGGCGGGACGCCGGCCAGGAACAGCGACTCGCCGTCAGAGATCACGAGGTCGGGGTTGCTGGTCAACTTGGCCAGGCGCACCCCGAGCATCGGCATCGTGCCCATCGGGCTGGCGAAGATCTCGCCGTCGTCCTTGAAGGCATCGGCGACGGCAGCGGCGCACACGTCGGCGCGGGTGTGGTCGGTGGTGCTCATCGGGCGGCCTCCTGCTGCTCGGCGGTGAACTCGGCGACGGCGGCCTGGTAGGCCGCTTCGTCCCCGGCCAGGAAGCGCTGCTCGAACGCCGCCCAGTC
>JBAUWM010000359.1:0-1911 GCA_049583775.1 Nocardioides sp. | reverse complement strand
TAGCATGAGCCCCCGCGTGAACGAGGGCGACCTGGTCGTCGTCCGACCCGCCACAAACTACGCGGTCGGCGACGTGGTCGCCTACCGCTCCTCAGAGCTGCAGCAGGTCGTGCTGCACCGGGTCATCAAAATCAATGAAGGCCGGTACTTCCTTCGCGGGGACGACAACAACTTCACCGATCCAGAGCAACCCACAGATCAACAAGTGGTCGGCAAAGAAGTGCTACACGTGCCCAAGGGTGGGATATGGCTGCGGCGGCTGACGAGCCCCGTGCCCCTGGCGATCATCGCGCTCACTCTTCTGCTGGTCGGACACAGCGCCGCCGGCCCACACCCCCGCCGAACCGTGCGTCGACAGCGGCGCAGAAAGACAAGGATCCGAACATGGCCCACCACGTGACGCGTGCGGGGAACAAGCGCAGGGCGAAAGCTGGGATACCCGGTTTGCACATCATCACGATGACCGCCGCCGCATCGGCAACCCTCGGACTGCTCCTCATGGGGCTCTCGTGGCTGGCACCGGCTGGAAGCGCGCACCCGGTAGAGCACACAGCGCCTTCGTTGGAGTTCGACTACTACGCAGACGTGCCTCGCTCCCCGGCCTACGACGACGATCGGGTGACAGCGCCTGACCCTGTCTTCCGCAGGCTGGCTGACGAGGTTATCGTCCGGTACACCTACCTCGGCGAGCCAGGAACGGTCGGCGTTGCCGCCGAGCTTTCCACCGCCAGCGGCTGGCGCTCGCGCTTCGCCCTGAAGCCCGCCGCAACGTTCGACTCTGCGAGACACGCCGGCAGCGTTCTTCTCGACCTGGGGTCGCTGGAGAAGCGCGCAGCAGCGGCCGCAGATGTCATCGGAATACCGGCCACTCAAGTGGACGTCGCCGTGATCCTCACCGTCACCGTCAAAGGCAGACCGAAGTTCGCTCCCCGGTTGGCCTTCACCCTCGACCCGACGCAACTGAGCCTTGTGGGCGGTCGAGACGCCCTCATCGTCCAAGACGCGCTACCCGCACCCCAACCCGCGGTCGGGCGCGACACAGTTGCTCTCGGCGGCTACCAAGTAGCAACGTCCACCCTGCGCACCGCTGGTCTCATCCTGATCCTCGTCGCACTGCTCCTGCTCGGCCCCATCGCACTCGCACGCGCCCGCATCGGGTCAGATGAGACCGCAGCCATCCAACGTCGCTACGCCTCCTTGCTGCTGCCCGTCGCGCCCATGACCACACCATCGGGTCGCCCCCTCGTCGACGTCACCGACTTTCCCACCCTGGCCAGGCTGGCCGAGAGATACGGCCTGATGGTCATGCATTGGACTCGCAGCGACGTCGACACCTACCTCGTCCACGACGACGGCATCACCTACCGCTACCGGACAGGTTCCAGCCACGAGGACATCGGCATCGGCGTCGGAGGTCTCGACGGCCGTTCCGTACGAACCCGAGGAACCATCACGTGACGCATACATCGACCGTCTACACCATCGGCACAGCCCTCGGTCGAGCACATGACAACGACATCGACGTCTCCGTACTCCTCCACAGTCAATGGATCCACGGTCACGTGCTCGCCATCGACGGTCATGGAGTAATCCTCAGCAGCAACACCTCGGAGCACTACGTCCTGCGCATCGACCACATTTCGGCCGTGCGACTGACGAGCGCACCCCTCGCCGCCACCGTTTCCCCCTCCCAGGCCTCGAGCAACTGATTACTCGCGGGCCTGCTGCAGGCTCTGGGGTCAGTTTCGACGCCCCGTTCCGTCGCCACATGGGCTCAGTGCCCATGGCGCAGGATCGCTGCGCAATCGCTCCTTCGTCTGCCACTGATAGAACCGGGGCGTGTCCACTGACGTCTTCGAACCCCATCCGCTGGTGCGTCTGCTCGGGAAGCCGGCGGCCGAGTTCACGTGC
>JBAUWM010000358.1:0-6008 GCA_049583775.1 Nocardioides sp. | reverse complement strand
CGAGGCGATCGCGCAAGTGGTACAGGGCCGCTCAGCTCACTTCAGGAAGTCGGGCACGTCCAGCTCGTCGTCGTCGTAGGTCGGGAGAACCGGCGAGGACGGCCGCGGGGCGGGAGCGCCTGCGGTGACTTCCTGCTTCTCCTCCTCGGGCCGACGGGCAACCGGTGCGGGCGCGGTGGCTTGCGCCGCGCGTCCGACGTTGCTCGTGCCCGCGCTGTTGCCTCGGAGCGAGGAGCCTTCCTCGCGCTTCTTCGGCTGGCCGCCGTCGAAGCCGGCAGCGATCACGGTGACTCGCACCTCGTCGCCGAGGGCGTCGTCGATGGTGGCGCCGAAGATGATGTTGGCGTCGGGGTGAGCTGCGTCAGAGACCAGGGCAGCGGCCTCGTTGATCTCGAAGAGCCCGAGGTCAGACCCGCCCGCGATGGAGAGCAGCACCCCGTAGGCGCCGTCGATCGAGGCCTCGAGCAGCGGGCTGGAGACGGCCATCTCGGCTGCGGCAACCGACCGGTCTTCGCCGCGGGCCGAGCCGATGCCCATCAGAGCCGAGCCGGCGTTGGCCATGACCGACTTCACGTCGGCGAAGTCGAGGTTGATCAGGCCCGGGGTCGTGATCAGGTCGGTGATGCCGGAGACGCCCTGCAGCAGCACCTGGTCGGCCTGCTTGAACGCGTCGAGCACCGAGACGTTGCGGTCGCTGATCGAGAGCAGGCGGTCGTTGGGGATGACGATGAGGGTGTCGACCTCTTCACGAAGCTGAGCGATGCCCTCCTCGGCGGAGTTGGCGCGGCGGCGTCCCTCGAACGCGAAGGGGCGGGTGACGACGCCGATCGTCAGAGCGCCGAGCGAACGGGCGATCCGGGCGACGACGGGGGCGCCACCCGTGCCGGTGCCACCACCTTCACCAGCGGTCACGAACACCATGTCGGCGCCCTTGATGACCTCTTCGATCTCGTCCGCGTGGTCTTCAGCGGCTTGGCCGCCGACCTCCGGGTTGGCTCCGGCCCCGAGGCCCCGGGTGAGCTCACGACCGATGTCGAGCTTGACGTCGGCGTCGCTCATGAGCAGCGCCTGGGCGTCGGTGTTGATGGCGATGAACTCGACGCCCTTGAGGCCGACTTCGATCATCCGGTTGACGGCGTTCACGCCGCCACCGCCGATGCCCACGACCTTGATGATAGCCAGGTAGTTCTGTGCAGCAGCCACGGCGGCTTCACCTCGCCGAATGAGTGTGCGGGTGTGTGTGCGGTGCAGGTGCGGGGTGTCCCCACGATGTCGCTCCGACTCGGAAACTGTGACCCTCAGCCTGAGGGTTATAGTTATGTCAACCTCGTCGTGCTGATGACAGTAGGTAGCCGAGCCCTCCAGATCGGTGCGACACGCCGCAGCCCCTCGACTCGGCGCAAGTTTGCGCCGACTCGTGTTCAGCCGGTGGTGGTGGGCTGGCCAGGGACGCTGACGTCGTAGACCTGCGCGCGTCGCTGCAACAGCGCGAGCAGCACCTCGCCCTTGGCCTCTGACTCCTCGGCACTCCCCCAGCGCACGGTCCGACCGTCGCGCAGGGCCAAGTTGATCTCGTCGATGCTCACCAGTTCCAGGTGATCGACGATCAGTGACACCTCGCTCGGGAGCGCCGCGACCACAGCCACGGCTTCTTTGAGCGCCTCGACGTCGGTGTCGTCGTCGGTCTCGATCCGCGGGAGGTCGCGCGGCGCGCGGCGATAGCTGCGGAAGACGATGCCCTCGGAGTCGACGGCCCGGAACACGCCGCTGCGTTCGATGACGGCGAGGGGGTCGCGCTCCACGACTTGGATCAGCACGTCGTGCGGCCAACGTCGCGACACCTCGACCTCGCGCACGCCGGCGAGCGAAGCGACCCGACGCTCGATCGCGGTGAGGTCGACGGTGGCCAGAGGACCACCGGTGGGCACGTCGGCTGCAGCCAGCACCTCGGCAACGCTGAGGTCGCGGACACCGGTGACCTGTCCGCCCTCCACCGCGAGCCGGTCCGAGAAGTAGACCGTGTGCACCGCTCCCCCGACGAGACCGATCACGACCGCGGCCACCAGGAGGTAGCGCCAGGCCAGCCAGCGCCGGGCCCACTGCCGCCGGTTGAACCGTCGACGGCTGCGCTCCTCGACAGAGAGATGCCTCCGCAGTTGGAGCCTAGCCATCGCCACGCTCCGCAAGCAGTGCGAGCACCCGCGGGCCGACCTCGGTGATGGTCCCCGCGCCCAGCGTGAGCACGAGGTCTCCGGGACGGGCGCGCTGCACCAACGCCTGGGCGGCCCCATCGAGATCAGTGATGCCGACCCGGTCTGCCGGCAGCGGCACCGAATCGGCCACGGTGGCAGCCGTGACGGCAGGGTCGGCTTCCTCCCGTGCCAGGTAGATCTCCAGGACGACGACCTCGTCGGCCGCGCCCAGGGCTTGTCCCATCTGGGCGCCGAAGATCCGGGTGCGCGAGACCAGGTGCGGCTGGAAGGCCACCACGAGGCGACCATGGCCGGCGAGGATCCGGCCCGCCTGCAGGTCTCCGGCAATCTCGGTCGGGTGGTGGGCGTAGCTGTCGTAGACCCGAATGCCGGCTACCTCGCCCTTGAGCTCCATACGACGGCGAGTGCCGGTGTAGGCGCCGATGCCCTCCCGCAGCTTGGCGGCTGGACAGCCGAGCTCGAGGCCAGCCGCGAGCGCGGCCAGCGCGTCGGCCACGTAGTGGTCGCCGGGTGACCAGAGAGTCACCCCCTCGAGCGCCTCGGGCCCGACCTCGGCGCGACCGGCGTGCGCCGAAACCGTGACCACGCGTCGGCCGGCGGCCTGTTGACGCAGGGCCAAGGTGGCGGCGCCTGCGTCGTCGATGCAGCACACCAGGAAGCCAGCAGGGTCGATGCGGTCGGCGAACTCGTCAAAGGCTGCGGTGTAGGCCTCTTCGGTGCCCCACTGGTCGAGGTGGTCGGCGTCGACGTTGGTGACGATCGCGCCGAAGGGTTCATAGACCAGGAACGCGCCGTCGCTCTCGTCAGCCTCGGCCACGAACACGTCGCTCGCGCCGACACCGGCGTTGACGCCCGTGGCCGCCAGGTCGCCACCGATGGCATAGGTGGGGTCGACGTTCGCCGCTTGCAGCGCCACGGTGAGCAGGGAGGTGGTGGTGGTCTTGCCGTGCGTGCCCGCGACGGCTACCACCCGACGATCGGCCATCAGGGACGCCAACCCCGCGGAGCGCGGGAGCACCCGCAGCCCGCGCCGCACCGCTTCGACGTACTCAGGGTTGTCGGCGTTGATGGCGGTCGAGACGACCACGGTGTCGGCATCGCCGAGGTGGTCGGCATGGTGGCCAACGTCGACGCGGGCACCCAACTCGCGCAGGGCGCTCAGGGTCGGGCTGTCAGACCCATCGCTGCCGCTCACCGTGATCCCCCGACCGAGCATGAGTCGGGCGATGCCGGACAGCCCAGCGCCGCCGATGCCGACGAAGTGCACGCGGCCGAGGGCGTCGGCCGCCACGATGCGCTCTGGCACCGGCACTCTCACCGGGAGGCCTCCTCAGCGACGATGGCGGCCAGCTTGTCGTCGGCGTCGCGCGGAATCAGGCCGGACGCGGCGGCGCTCATCGCCGCCAGTCGCGCCGGATCGTTGGCCAAGGCCGGGATGTTTGCCGCGATCCACTCTGGAGTCAGGTCGGCGTCGGCGACCATCAACGCCCCACCGGCCTCCACGATCGGCCTCGCGTTCAAGGTCTGTTCGCCGTTGCCGATCGGCAGCGGCACGAAGACGGCGGGCACGCCGGTGCAGGCGGCTTCAGTCAGGCTCGACGCGCCTGACCGGCAGACCATCAGGTCGGCCGCCGCCAGTGCGAGGTCCATTCGGTCGACGTAGTTCAGGACGACGTAAGGCGTGCCCGTCAGCTCAGGCGTGGCCTCGCCCTGCGGGCCCACCACGTGCAGCACCTGGACGCCCGCGTCGCCCAGTGCCCGCGCAGCACCTGAGACAGACTGGTTGAGCCGACGCGCGCCCTGGGATCCGCCGGTCACGACCAGGGTGGGGCGCGCGGGGTCGAGGCCGAAGAAGGCACGCGCCTCGTCGCGCAGCGCCGCGCGGTCGAGCTGCGAGATCATCCGTCGGATGGGCAGGCCGACGTACTCCGCGTGACGGAGCTCGGTGTCGGGAAAGCTCACCGCGACCCGGCGAGCCACGCGAGCACCAACCCGATTCGCCAGGCCAGGCAGGGTGTTCTGCTCGTGGACCACGATCGGTAGCTTGCGTCGACGAGCTGCCACGTAGGCCGGTACCGAGACGTAGCCCCCGTACCCGACGACGACGTCGGGGTTCACCCGATCGAGAACGGCGTGAGTCTCCTTGACCGCCTGGCGGAGCCGAGCCGGCACGCGGGCCAGGTCGGCGCCGATCTTGCGCGGCAGTGGCACCGGTGGCACGAGCTCGAGCGGGTACCCCGCTTCAGGCACCACCCGAGTCTCGAGACCGCGCGACGTACCGAGGCAGGTGATCTCCACGTCGGGGTCCAGGCGACGCAACGCATCAGCGGTGGCGAGCAGGGGCGAGGTGTGGCCGGCGGTACCGCCGCCGGCGAGAAGGACGCGCATAGCGGTGTCGAAACTACCGGCGAGCAGCCAGCCCGGCCGAACGCACCCGGCGCCGCTGAGCCAACGCACGGGCGGCCTCAGGTTCGCGACGGGCGAACCCGACGAGAAGGCCGAGAGCTGCCAGTGTGGGCAGCAGGCTCGATCCGCCGTAGGAGACGAGCGGCAACGGGATGCCGATGACCGGCAGGAGAGTGAGCACCATGCCGACGTTGATGATCATCTGGCCCATCAGCCAGACGACGATGCCGAACGACGCGTAGCGCACGAACGGGTCATCGGTCTGGCGGGCGATTCGCAGCGCTGAGTAGGCGATCGCGAGGAAGAGCCCAATGACGAGCAGGGTGCCGACCAGGCCGAGCTCTTCGCCCAGCACGGCAAACACGAAGTCGGTGTGGGCCTCCGGCAGCGCGCCCCACTTCTGTTGGCTGGCCCCGATGCCCTGGCCGAAGACGCCACCGCTGGACATCGCGTACAAGCCGTGGGCGCCTTGCCACCCGGTGCCGTGAAAGTCCTTGAACGGGTCGACGAAAGTCGTGATCCGCTCGAGACGCTCGGCGTCAGTGGCGGCCAGACCCAGTGCCAGGACCGAGACCACCATGCTGGCCAACACGAACAGCCGGGCCGGAGCGCCGACCACCCACAGCATGCCGATCAGGATGGCGAAGAGCACCAGTGCGGTGCCGAGGTCGCGACCGACGATGACCAGTCCGGTGGCCAGCAACATGCCGGGCACGACGGGAACCATCATCTGGTGCAGGCTGCCGAGGCGCCGTTCCTTGTTGGCATAGATGTGCGCCGCCCAGACGACGAGCGAGAGCTTGGCGATCTCGGAGGGCTGGATCACCAACGGCCCCAGCGCGAGCCAGTTGGTGTTTCCGTTGCGCTCGACTCCCATGAACGCGGTGAGCAGGAGGAGCAGCAACGAGATCGAGAACGCAGGGTAGGCGAGGTTGCGGATCAGGCGGTGCGACGCGCGACTCGCGATGAAGGCGGCCGGAACACCGACGACCACCCACATCAACTGCCGTCGCACGATCGTGTAGGAGTCGCCGGTGGCGCGGAACGAGAAGACGCTCGATGCGCTGAGCACCATGATCAGACCGATGGTGAGCAGCAGCGCCGAGGCACCCATGAGCAGGTAGTAGGTCGTCAGGGGCCGGTCGAGGGCTTCCCTCAGGCTGCCGGTCCACGACTGCGGACGACGCAGGGAGAGGACCGGGCGGGTCTGCTCGGGCTGGACCGTGGTCACCGACGCCTCCTTTCCCTGGGGCTGGGTCTGCGGCTGGTCGTCGCCCGGGGGCTACGGCTGGTCGAGTCGCTCCCGGACTGCTGCGGCGAAGGCGTCGCCCCGGGCTTTGTAGTCGGTGAACTGGTCTTGAGACGCGCACCCGGGAGCCAGGAGCACCG
>JBAUWM010000357.1:0-3297 GCA_049583775.1 Nocardioides sp. | reverse complement strand
TGTCGAGGGTGAGGCGCACCTTGTCGAGCCCGACCTCGGCACAGAGGAAGTCAGTGGCTGCGTTGTCGCTGATACCCATCATCAGCCAGGCGAGGTCGCGCCGGCTGATGGTCATTGGGTCGTGCATGACCGAGAGCCCGAAGGGCCCCGGAGCCCGATCCTCGAGCGGCACCTCGACCCGTTCAGAGGCATCGAGCTCGCCCTCGGCGTGCTGACGGGAAAGCTCGAGAAGCACCGGGATCTTGAAAACCGAGGCGGTCACCACCGCGGCGTCGGCGTGGTGGCTCACCTCAGCTCCGGACTGGAGGTCAACCGCGTGCAGTGCCCCCCAGACGCCAGCCTCGGTGAAGAGAGATTCAAGCGCCTCGACCGAGTCGCCGGTCACGAGCGGTTGGCCCGGCTTGTGTAGACCAGGCATTCGCAGCCGGACTCATAGGCCATGTCACGCACCGAGCTGACGCCGGAGTGCCGTCCGGGCCCGATCGAGGAGGTGAAGCTCAGCGCGGTCTTGAAGCTGCTGCCGAAGGACTCGAAACCGGCCCGCATGCCCGCCACGTTGGCTGACTTGCCTGCCTCGAGGGCAGCGGTGAACGAGTACAGCGCGTCGCAGGCGTTGTACATGACGCGCAAGTCGGAACGGTTCGAGACGCTCAGCCCCGAAGCCTTCATCGCGGCTTGACAACGAGCTGCGCCGGCGGTCGGGCCGGGATCGCTCTGCGCGCTGACGTCGTTCATAGGAGCCCACCCGACAGTCAGAGCGCCGTTCATCTGAGCGCGTGGCGCGTTGTCGACGCCGAGCTGGCCGAGGCCGGGCAGGTAGGCGTACCGGGGGCGGTAGTTCTGGTTCTCGGCTGCGAGCAGGAAGAACACTGAGGCTCCAAAGACGTGGGTGACCCCGGCCGACCTAAAGCGCAGGATCGCGGCCTGGGTGGCGGCTAGCCCGGACGCGGCGTCCTGGTTGTAGGTGACCCGCTCCTCGAACTCGTAGCCTTTCTTCTTGAGCTGGGCCTCGTAGCCGTCGTACAGCGCTCGCTGCTCGGCGGTGTCGACGTGGATGACAGCGATCTTGGTGGGCAGCACGCCACCGGGACCACCGGCCGAGGTGTTCCACTGCTCGTCGAAGTCGCGGTCAAGAAGGCTCTCGACGTAGAGCTCGGCCAGCCGCTCGGTGGTGATCGTGTTGATGCCGTAGAGATAGCTGCCACCAGCCCGCTCGTACTCTGCGGCGGGAAGGATCGAAGCGGTGCTGTTCATCAGCAGCAGCGGCGAACCCATCTTGGCCGAGCACTCCCGCAGGCCCGGCGTGGTGACGCCCATGGCGATGGCGAGCACGGGGCGGTCCTCGGCGAAATCGGCGCAGATCTCGGCCGCCGTCTGCGCGGGGTTCGCCAGGGCCTGCCCGACGTCGAAGGGGTGGTACGCCGGCTTGAGCTCTCGGCCGAGCACTCCGCCGGACTTGTTGATGTCGGCGATGACGGCGTTGAAAATCGCCTCCTGCGAGGCGGTGCTCGCCCCTGAGACCCCAAAGGCATCGGCGGCGGCCTGGGTGCCGGTCTCGACCGGAATGCCCACAGCGATCGTCGTGTCGGTGACGCCCGGCCCCACGTTGCCGGACGGCGTCGAGCTCGGCGTGGTCGTCGGGTCTGGCCCGCTGGTGGTTGACGGGTCGACGCCCTCCGGTAGCGGAGCGGACGAACCCGGATCGAGCCCGAGGTCGGGCACGCCGCCCGCTTCGGGCTGCAGACCTGTGCCCACGTCGGTGCCCAGGCCGTTGTCGCCGAGGCCGCCGGGGTCACTGCCGAGCGGGGCTCCGAGCGAGCCGGGGACTCCGGCGCCGGCTTGTCCGGTGAGACTCTGGTCGACGCCATCGACCGTGGTGCCGCACGCGGTGAGCAGAATCGAGGCGGCTAACGCAAGGCTGATGAGGGAGCGACGCATGGCATTCATTCTGGGCGCGCGGCAGCCACATCGTCTCGTGGATCCCCATGAAACCGCACGCAAACCGTTGGCGATCTCACCCATCACGATGCGTTCACCTCGCGAAACACTGGGCTGGTGAAGGATCCGACGGGTGTCGCGCCCCTGCACCGCCTGGTTCAGCACGGCGCGGTGCGCCTGGCGACCACTGACCATGGCGGGGGCGTCGCCAGAGACCGTCCCGACCTGGTGCTCATGCCGGGGCTGGGGCTGACGCGCGGCTCGCTCGATCGGCTGATCGAGAGGCTCAGCGGCTGGCGAGTGATCACCATGGACCTACGTGGACACGGCGCCTCGACGACAGCGCCGTGGAGCTTCGAGGCGGCTGTCGACGACCTGCACCACGTGGTGCTCGACTACGGCCTCGAGCGCCCATTCATCGGCGGCCACTCGCTGGGCGGCATGATCGCGCTGCGCTATGCGCTGGCCGGACACCAATCAGAGGGTGCGATCAACATCGATGGCTGGGGGCCGGGGATCGCCAGCCGATTCGTGGGCGCAGACCCGGCCGTGGTCGACCTCCGTCTCGACGAGTTGGCCGACGGGGTGCTGCCCTCGCGCCTCGGCACCTGGATCTCCGCGCGCACTCGCGCGGGCAGAGAAGGGACCATGCTCGCGGTCATGCGCGAGCTGCGCCGGGCCGACATCGTGGCCTGGCATGCAGAGGCCCCCGTTCCGTCACTCGCTCTACACGCGGTAGCGCCCCCAGCGCGCAGCGTCGGTTGGATGCTCGGCCGGGAGATGGTGCACCTGCAGAGGGCGCATCACGCCGGCCTCAGCCGAGACCTGGCCGCGGTCGCGGCCCAGCGGACGGACGTGAGCGTGGTCGAGGTGGACGCCACACATGCGCTGTTCCGGACCCACCCACACGAGGTGGCGGCAGCGATCGACGACTTCTGGCTGCGCCGCCGCTGATCAACGTCCGGTGGTCGAGCAGCCGGAGCGAGGTACGAGCGAGGGCTTCGTCCTGCCGGTGGTCGAGCAGCCGGAGCGAGGTACGAGTGATGGCGTTGTCGAGACCTCCGCAGCCGGCGCGGTGTGGTTGTTCGGGTCACTGGGTCTCGACGACGCTCGCTGGCGCTCGCTGCTCGACCTTCGGGGGTCGAGCAGCCGGAGCGAGGTACGAGCGAGGGCGTTGTCGAGACCTCCGCAGCCGGCGCGGTGTGGTTGTTCGGGTCGCCGGGTCTCGACGACGCTCGCTGGCGCTCGCTGCTCGACCTCCGGGTTCGCTGGTGTTTCGCTGTTCGACCTCCGGTGATCGAGCAGCCGGAGCGAGGTACGAGCGATGGCGTTGTCGGGACCCCTGCAGTCTGCGCGGTG
>JBAUWM010000356.1:0-3132 GCA_049583775.1 Nocardioides sp. | reverse complement strand
GGCCGACCCGGGGCGGGCGGCGGGGTCGAGGACGTTCTTGCCGATCGCCGCCACGGCTGCCGCGTCGGGACGGATCACCAGGTGCTGGACGCCGAGCTCGGCAAGCTGTTGCTTCGCGCTGCGCGAGGGCCCGATCGATCGGTCGACCGGCGTCAGGGCGATCACCGGGTCACAGCCAGCCATCAGGTGGGCATTGGCTCTGGAATGCGCGCCGCCGTCGATGAAGAGTCGTTCGTCGATCGGGATCGGCGGGTAGACGCAGGGCACCGCGCAGCTGGCGTTGACGGCGTCCTCGAGCGGCACTTCGGGCCGGTCGCCGTAGGGCCCAAAGGTGACCAGCTCGCCTGTCTCCACGTCGACGGCGGTGACTCGCAGGTCGCGATCGTTCCATCGGATTCCCCCGATCCTGATGGCGACCTGCTCGTAGCGCTCGTCGACCGAGGGCGTGGCTCCGTTCGCGGAGGCTTTGACGGCACTGGCCCCCAGCAGACGCCCAAACCGCTCGACATCCCCGCGGGCGCGGAGCAGGGAGATCCCGAACCTGACCACCACACCTAGCCCGATGGCGGCGACCCGAACGGTGCCGTCGACCGAGGCCGAACCGGGCGGCTCGCACTGCCGGCGGTACAGGTCGTCGAGGGCGATCCCGCTGATCAGCTGGGCGCCGACGATCGAGCCGGCCGAGGTGCCGACGATCCGGTCGGCGGCCGTGAGGTCAACGCCGGCCTCGGCCAGGCCGTGCAGGAGGCCCGTCTCCCAGGCGATACCGGTGATTCCGCCGCCACCCAGAGCCAGACCTCGTGTCGTCACCGGATCAGTGTGCCGGACAGGTCAGGCCTCGACGATCACCGTCGTCGCCTTGACCACCGCGGTGGCCGACTTTCCGGGTGCGAGGCCGAGATCATCAGCTGCCTCGCGGCTCATCAACGAGACGATGCGGTAGTCGCCGCAGGCCAGCTCGACCTTGGCCATCACGCCGTCCCGCTCGACCGAGACCACGATGCCCGGCATCCGGTTGCGGGCGCTGGTGCCCTGCGGCTTGGTGGTGTGCTGGCGGATCAGGTCGGGCAGCCGATCGGCGGGCAGCACGCGTTGCTTGCCCTGCCGGTCGAACGAGACCCGGCCGTCAGCCTCCCACCGGCGCAACGTGTCGACGCTGACCCCCAGTGCCGAAGCCACTTCGCCGATCCGCAGGTACTCCACGCGCGCAGCCTAGGCGGCCGAGTAGGTCTGCACGGACGTCGCCTTGACCGAGAGCCACACCTCGCGGCCAGCAGCGAGGCCGAGCTCGACGGCGGCCGCCGGTGTGATGTCAGCCAGCAGAGTGGCTCCGTCCACTGTCTCCACGCGGGCGCGCAACACGTCGCCGTGCGGTGCCGTGGAGAGCACGCGTCCTGGCCACTGCAGCCGCGCCGAGCCCTCCGGCCGGGCCAGCGACACCGTCACGGCATCCGGGCGGAACGAGGTGAGGTGGCTGCCGTCGCGCAGCACGTTCAATCCCACGAGCCGAGCGACGTGCTCGGTCAACGGACGCGCGGCCACGTCGGCGGGCGGCCCGATCTGAGCGACTCCTCCGTCGTCGATCACGAGCACGGTGTCTGCCATCGTGAACGCGTCCAGCGCGTCATGGGTGACGAGCAGCGTCGTGCCGACGAACGCCGTGAGGTGCTCGGCCAGCTCGAGCCGAAGGGACGTCGCTACCCCGATGTCGAGACCGGCGAACGGCTCGTCGAGCAGCAGCACCGCCGGATCAGTGGCCAGTGCCCGCGCCAGCGACACGCGCTGCGCCTGACCTCCGGAGAGCTGACCCGGCTTGCGGGCGGCGAGGTCGGCGATCCCGAACCGGCGGAGCCAGTCGGTGGCCACGGTTCTGGCCTCGGCTGGAGCAAGCCCTCTGCTGCGCGGCCCGAAAGCCACGTTCTGCTCCGCGCTCAGGTGGGGAAATAGCGACTGACCCTGAAAGGCCATGCCTACGCGACGCTCACGCACGAGTCGGGCGCGGACACCTGGCCCTGACCACTGCTCGCCGTCCACCTCGACGGTGCCGACCTCGCCGAGCAAGCCGGCCACTGCTTGGAGCAGCGTCGACTTGCCGGCTCCGTTCGGCCCCAGCACCGCGACCACCGACCCGCGCTCGACCGCGAACTCCGCACGCAGCCGCGCCGGCACGTCGACGTCAACCTTGAGTCCGCTCATGAGTCCGCTCATGGCACCCGCAACCACCGGTCACGCAGGGCGGCCAGCACACCGATCGACACCACCAACAGGATCATGCTGATCGTGCGTGCCACCTCCACGTCACCCTGCAGCTCGGTGTAGATCAGCGATGGCATCGTCTGGGTGGTGCCGGGGTAGTTGCCGGCGAAGGTGATGGTGGCGCCGAACTCGCCAAGCGAGCGCGCCCATGCCAGCGCTGATCCGGCCAACAAGCCCGGCAGGATCAGCGGCAAGGTGATGCGGCGGAACGTCGTCCAGCGTGTGGCGCCCAACGTGGCCGCCACCGCGTCGAGGCCGGCGCCGGTTGAGCGCAGCGCACCTTCGACGGCGAGCACGAAGAAGGGCATCGCCACGAAGGCATGGGAGATCACCACGGCCGTGGTCGTGTACGGGATGCGGTAGCCGATGAGGTCGTCGAGCACCCCTCCGATGAGGCCATTGCGTCCGAGCGCGGAGACCAGCGCGACCCCGGCCACGACCGGGGGAAGCACCAGCGGCACCACCACGAGCGCCCGCAGCACGCCGCGGCCCGGGAACTCGACCCGGGCCAGCAGCCAGGCGAGCGGCGTCCCGAAGACCACGCAGAGACCCACCGTCGCCAGCGAGGTCAGCGCGCTCAGCGACAACGCGTCCTGCACCTTGCTGGTGCCCAGCAGGCTCCACAGCTGCGACCACGGCGTGTCGATGACCAGGGCGACCAAGGGAACGATCAGGAACACCGAAGCCAGCACCGCCGGGGCGACGAGCAGCGCCGGAGGCGCCCCCAGTGCCGGCCGTGCGTCGGTCACGGCGCGCCGAAGCCCGCCGCTGCGAGCACGTCACGCCCGGCCTCAGACAGCACGAGGTCGATGAACTGCTCGGCGAGGTCGGCGTCCTCCGCCTGCTCGAGGACGCCGATCGGATACTCGAGCACCT
>JBAUWM010000355.1:0-2839 GCA_049583775.1 Nocardioides sp. | reverse complement strand
GCGAAGAAGGCCGCACCGGCGAAGAAGGCCGCACCGGCGAAGAAGGCCGCACCGGCGAAGAAGGCTGCACCGGCGAAGAAGGCTGCATCGGCCCCGGCCAAGAAGGCCGCACCGGCCAAGAAGGCCGCATCGGCCCCCGCCAAGAAGGCCGCACCGGCCCCGGCGAAGAAGGCCGCACCGGCCCCGGCCAAGAAGGCCGCACCGGCCCCAGCCAAGAAGGCCGCACCGGCGAGGAAACCCACCACCAACGCCCTCGTGGTGGGTGCTGGCGAAGGTGCGTGGACGAAGACAGAGCTGAAAGAAGTCCTCGACGAGTTGCATCACCAGCGCGAGCACTCGGCAGGCATCGTCGAGACCCGCGAGGCAGAGCTGTCCGGATTGCTCCGCGACTCGGGTGACGGCGCCGGACAAGACACCGCCGACCTCGGGGCCAGCAGCTTCGAGCGCGACTACGAGCTCACGGTTCTGAGCAGTGAGCTCGACAAGCTGGCCCAGATCGACCGGGCCCTGGCTCGCATCGACGACGGCACCTACGGGGTCTGCGAGTCGTGCGGCAACCCCATCGGGAAGATGCGTCTGATGGCTTTCCCGCGTGCCACACTGTGCATGACATGCAAGCAGCGCGAGGAACGTCGGTAACCGACTCAGCCGCCGATCGACGTTCGGTCCGCAGGCCACGCCAGGTCTTCGTCCTGATCGCCGCGGTGGCCTACGCCGCCGACCAGGTCAGCAAGGCGATCGCACTCGAGCGTCTCGATGGACGCGGCGACGTCCCGTTCTTGGGCGAGGTGCTGCAGTTTCGGCTCACCTTCAACCCGGGCGCCGCGTTCAGCATGGGCACCGGCTTCACCCCGGTGCTAACGGTCGTCGCGATGGTGGCTGCCGTCGTGGTGCTGTGGTTCGCCCGGCGCATCGGCAGCCTCGCGTGGGGAGCCGCGCTCGGGTTCCTGCTCGCGGGCATCGTGGGCAACCTGACCGACCGGATGGTGCGCGACCCCGGCGTCTTCCAGGGCCACGTCGTCGACTTCTTGAAGCTGCCCAACTGGCCGATCTTCAACATCGCCGACGTCTGCATCAACGTCGCCGCCGGACTGATCATCCTGCAGGCGATCCGGGGCGTGCGCCTGGACGGTAGTCGTGACGTCGATCGCGACGCCGACGCTGACGACGATGCCGAGGATGTAGCCACAGACGTCGACGCCGAGGTCAACAATGGCGCCGACTCGTAGCGTGCCGAGTGACCACCGCAGACTTTCGTTCCCTTACTGTGCCCGAGGGCCTCGCCGGCGAGCGCGTCGACTCGGCGATGGCGCAAATGTTCGGGCTGTCGCGCACGAAGGCCGCCGACCTCATCTCTGCTGGCATGGTGCTCGTTGACGGCGCCGGCGTCAGCAAGAGCGACCGGGTGCTCCCCGGCACGCAGCTCGAGGTCACCATCCCCGTCGAGATCGACCCGCTCGAGATTCGAGCAGAGGTGGTCGAGGGCATCGGGATCATTCACGACGACGACTCGATCGTGGTCATCGACAAGCCGGTAGGCGTCGCCGTTCATCCGTCGCCCGGCTGGTCCGGGCCGACAGTCGTTGGCCATCTGGCTGGAGCGGGTTTCCGGATCGCGACGAGCGGCGCCTCCGAGCGCCAAGGCATCGTGCAGCGCCTGGATGTCGGCACCTCGGGTGTCATGGTGATCTGCAAGTCGGAGCACGCCTACTCGGTGCTCAAGAACGCGTTCCGGCATCGCACGGTCGACAAGACGTACCACGCTCTGGTGCAGGGTCATCCCGACCCGCATGAGGGCACGATCGATGCCCCGATCGCCCGTCATCCCGGGGCTGATCACCGCTTCGCCGTCCTCGACGGCGGCCGCCCGAGCGTCACGCACTACGAGACCCTCGAGGCGCACCGGTTCGCCAGCCTGCTCGAGGTGCACCTCGAGACCGGGCGCACCCACCAGATCCGGGTGCACATGTCCGCGCTCAAGCACCCCTGCGTCGGCGACCTCACCTACGGCGCCGATCCGACGCTCGCCAAGCGGTTCGGGGTCACCCGCCAATGGCTGCACGCGGTCAAGCTCGGCTTCGAGCACCCCGACACCGGCCAGTACGTGGAGTTCGAGTCGCCCTACCCACTCGACCTGGCGCAATCCCTCGAGGTCATACGTGGTGCCGACTGACGTCCTGGTCCGGCCGGCCATCACTGATGACGCCGCAGCGATCACGCACGTGCAGCTCGCCTCTCGAAAGGCGGCGGCGATGCCGCCGAGCATTCACCACGACCCCGAGGCGTTGCCGTGGATCACGTCGCTGCTCGAGGGTGACGACGAGATGTGGGTGGCTGAATCAGACGGGGTAGTCGTTGCCTACATGCGGCTCACTGCCACGTGGCTTGACGATCTGTACGTCGCACCCGCTCACGTCGGTTGCGGTGTGGGGACGCTGCTGCTCGACCTCGCCAAGTCGCTGCGACCCGCTGGCTTCGGCCTGTGGGTGTTTGAGATCAACGCGCCGGCCCGCGCGTTCTACGCGCGGCACGGACTCGTCGAGGTAGAGCGCACCGATGGGCGCGACAACGAGGAGCGGGAACCCGACATTCGGATGACCTGGACGCCGTCATGACCCAGGTGGATGCGTTGCCGACGCCACTCCTTGCCCGAGCGGCCACCCCATTCGTCGCGCTCAGTGGCGCGGCCAACGTGATCATGCAGCTCTCCTGGCCCGAGGTCGGGCATGGCGTGAAGGACAGCCGCGTCGTCGGGGCCAGACTCTTTGACGACCCGGTGCGCCGCAGCCGCACGACGGTCGGCTACTTGGCGGTCGCGGTGCACGGCACGGCCACCGAG
>JBAUWM010000354.1:0-11590 GCA_049583775.1 Nocardioides sp. | reverse complement strand
GCCTCGCGGATGTCGCGTGCGACGAGCTGGTCGAGGTGGCAATGACCGGCCAAGCCGAGGTTGAGGAGGTCGAGACCGTGCCGCCGTGCGACGACGGCGGGCCAGGTCTCAGTGGGACGACGCGACTCGACGCAGTGACTGATCGAGCTGCCGTAGTGAACCCAACGGACCGGTTTCGGTGCCGGCTGCGTCACGATGCTGCCGCTCGCCACGCGGACGGCGCATACCTCGGCGAAACCATTGTGGGGCAGCCAGATCTCGATTGATTTCATGGCAATGCCGAGGTCGTCGATCACGACCGTGATCGGGTGGCTGTCGGCGAGCTCCATGTGCCGCGGGCCGCGCACCTGGAGCACTGCTCCCTCCGGGCACACAATCTGCCGGGCCGCCCCGTCGTCGACCACGACGTCGAGCGACAGCGGCGTCGGCGGCCGCTCGAGCACCTGGAGACGTGTCAGGTACAGCTCGACCTCGACCACGTCGGCGTCCGTGCGCAGCTCGATGCGGGACCCCGACGGACTCGTCGCTATCAGCCCGAACTCGAGGTCGAGGATCTGCCCCAGCGACCGGGTCGAGAGACGGCTGACGGTCTTGCCGTGCCGCCCAGGCGGAAGAGCGAGCGCACCAGCGATCCGCACAGGTTCGGCTTCGAGTCCGAATGAGACGTCAGTCAGAGACGTCGTCAACGCGCCCCCTCCAGGCGGGCTGCGCGCAACGCGGAGCGCCGCACCTTGCCGGCGTCATCGCGCAGGGCCTCCGTGACGTGCTCGAACGACCGAGGCACCTTGTACGGCGAGAGGCGTTCGCGCAGGAAGGCGACCAGTTCATCGTTGTCCAGGGGTCGGGACGTCTGCACGATGGCGTGGGGGATGGCGCCGAGATCGGCATCAGGGAGCCCGACGACGCAGCAGCTCAGCACGGCCGGGTGCTCGTCGATGGCAGCCTCGACCTCGGCGGGGTACACGTTCGAACCTCCCACCAGGATCATGTCGGAGTCGCGGTCGGTGAGGTAGACGAATCCGTCATCGTCGATATGGCCCACGTCGCCCAGGCACTCCCAGCCGCCGGGGGCGCTCTTCGCTTCCGCGCCCAGGTAGAAGTACGGCGGCTCGGCACCCGCACCGCGACGCATCCAGATCCGGCCAGTGGTGCCGGCCGGGACCCCCTGCTCCTCGTCGTCCAAGACCTGCATCTCACCCAGCATCACTCGGCCTGCCGACCCGGGGCGCTCGAGCCATTCGGCCCCATCGATGCGCGTTGCGGCCTGGGCCTCGGTCGCGGCGTACACCTCGATGATCCGGGCCGGACCCAACCAGCCGATCCAGGCACGCTTGAGCCAAGGCGGGCACGGCGCGGCCATGTGGACGACGTGCTCGAGGCTCGACACGTCGAACCGGCCGCGCATCTCGGGCTCGAGGCGCCAGATCCGCTGCATCATCGTGGGGACGGCGTACATCCATTGTGCAGCGTGCGATTCGAGGTCGGCGAGAGTGCGTTCAGCGTCGAACCGGCGTTGGAGCACGACGTGGTTGCCGCGCAGCAGGGCGAGCGAGGCGAACATGAACGGCGCGTTGTGGTGGAGCGGTCCGGGCACCAGCACGGTGGCATCGGACGGCATGAGCAGGAGGTCGCCGAACGGGAGCAGGTTCGCGGCGAGCGCGGGGGCGTTGGCGACGATCACCTTCGGGCGACCGGTGCTGCCGCCACTGGTCGGAGCCTTCCAGAACGGCGAGACCGGATAACTGTCGACGAACGGTTCCGTGGCCACGTGGTTGCCGAGAGTTGTGTGGCCCTCGATGTGAACGCCGATCACCCCGGCAGGTTTCACGAGGTCGGCGATGGCCTGCAGCTCGGGCGTTGCCATCCGCGGTGAGAGCGGCTGCGGCACTGCGCCGAGCCGCCAGACGGCCACGGCCCACAGCATGAAGTCGTTCGAGTTGGGCAGCACGATGCTCACGTAGTCGCCTTCACCGACTCCCTGCGACTGCAGTGCCGCGGCAAGCTCGCGGCTGGCGTCGCGAAGCTCGGCGCGGGTGAGCGACTCGCCGTCGCACGTCAGTGCTGGCCGATCGGGATCGGCGAGCGCATGGCCGTCGAGGACTTCGACGAAGGTCTGCGTCATGAGCGGTTCCCCTGGTCGACCTCGGCCAGGAAGTCCAACACGTGCTCGGCCGTGGTCTGGCCGCGCCCGACGAGGTAGTTGTGTCCCGCCCCTGGGTAGACGATCAGCCGGGCTCCAGGAATGAGTTCGGCCAGCTTGCGACCGCCCTCCACCGGCACGGCCTTGTCCTCGTCGCCGTGGAGCACGAGGGTCGGTGCGGAGACGGCCGCGACCTCCGCGAGCGTGGTGCTGTAGGCGCCGGTTGCTCTGCCCTGACGGGCGACTGTCGCGGGGTCGTACGGGTCCTCACGGAGAGTGCGGAGATCGATGGCACGGGCGTCGGGATCGCACTCTGAGCCGTAGAAGGCCTTCGCGGTGAGGCGGATCTTGAGCCACGTCGGGATGAGGGTCCAGATCAGCGAACTGCGCTTGTGCTCGGGGGTGACCTCCGTCTTCGGCCCGACGCAGCCGAGGATCAGCGACGTGACCCGCTCCGGATGGCTCATGCCCATCTCGAGCGCCAGGCCGCCGCCCAACGAGACCCCGTAGACGTGCGCCTTCTCGACGCCGGCGGCGTCCAAGACCGCCAACGCGTCGTCGACGAGGTCGCTGATCGTGAAGTCCTCGCTCGGCGACGAGTCGCCGCTGCCCCGGTTATCGAACGAGATCACCCGGTGGTGCTGCGCCAGTAGGGGGAGGATCGGGTACCACATGCGAGAGGACATCCGGGTGCCCATGATGAGTAGCAGCGGTGACCCGGAACCCCGCTCCTCCCAGTGGATGGTCGCTCCCGGTCGGTTCAGCTTCGGCACTGTGGCTCCTTCTCGCAGACTAACGACTGTTAGCCTCGCAACTAGCGGTGATGACGTCAAGTGCTGAGCGCTGCGCCGCGGCACGCGATGAGAAGGAGTTAACGAACGTGAGGTCGCTTATGGCTTGCTTCGAACAGTCTGCCCGTGTTCGGGTGGCCTGGTGACCAGTCGCCACCTCGTCGTCCCCACGTTTCCATCCCTGACGTGGCGCGCCGACTTGGAGCCCAACGCATTGCCGCCGACGCCGGACCTGTCGCCGGCCAAGCGACGCGTGCTGGCGGCATCACTCGGCCAGTTCGCCGCCAGGGGTTTCGTCGCGGCCACGACTCGCGACATCGCGGCTGACCTCGGGATGCAGGCCCCGAGCCTCTACAACCACTTCGCCAGCAAGGAGGCCATCCTCGAGCACCTCGTTCTCTTCGGCTGGCAGTACGCGAACTCCCGCTTGCTGACCGCCCTGGTGAATGCCGGAAGCGCGGCCACCGGGCAGCTGGAGGCGCTCGTGCGCGAGCACGTGCTGATGAGCTGTGCGTACCCGCGTCTGACTCAGGTGATCAACACCGAGACCGCGCACGTGCCGCCCGAGACCATGGCGGTCGTTCGCAACTACCGGCAGGCGAGCCGCGACATGGTGATGGAGGTTCTCCGCCGCGGCCAGGCCGAGGGAGCATTCGACGTCGTCCACCTCGGCACCACCATGTGGGCGCTCGCCGCCATGGGACAGACGGCGGCCGCTCAGTTCCCCTACCTCCCCGACCTCCAGGCAGTCGACGTCGCCGATGAGTCCGTCGTCCTGGCCCTGCGGCTGACCGGAGCGCATGCGCCGAGCGTGCCGGAGCCGTCGCCGTCGTGACCGCGGAGGTCAGTGCCTCAGAGGTCAGTGCCGAAGTCAGCCGTCTGCTGACCTTTGCGCAGGGAGCGCGCACGGACGCCGGCTTCGGAGTGCTCGATGCGTCTGGAGACGTGGAGCCGGCCAGCCCCGCCGAGCTCTGGATCCAGTGCCGGATGACCCACGTGTTCGGTCTCGCCACGATGCTCGAGCCTGGATGGGGTGACGCCCAGGACCTGCTCGACCACGGCGTCGAGACCCTCCTGGGTACGTGGCAAGACTCCAGGTTCGGCGGGTGGTTCGCCTCCGTCGACGCGCAGACCGGAGGTGTGGTCGATGACCGCAAGGACGCCTACGCCCACGCGTTCGTACTGCTGGCCGGGGCCACGGCCACGAGCGCGGGGCACCCGTCCGGTCGGCTGTTGCACGACCGCGCGTTGGAGGTGTTGGCCGCACGGTTCTGGGAGGAAGCGCCCGGCATGGTTGCCGACTCGTGCGACCGATCGTTCGGCACGTGCGACTCCTACCGCGGGCTGAACGCCAACATGCATGCGGTCGAGGCGCTGCTCGCCTCGCACGACCTCACCGGTGAGTCGTGGCCGCTTGCCGCGGCCACCCGGATCGCCGAGCGGGTCTGCGATGTGCTGGGCCCCGACTTCGGGTGGCGGTTGCCTGAGCACTTCGACTCAGACTGGGTTCCGATGCGGGACTTCAACGTCGCCGATCCGGCCGATCCGTTCCGCCCGTACGGCGTGACCATCGGCCACTTGCTCGAGTGGGGCCGTCTGCTCCTCCACCTTCACGTAGCTCGCGGGCCATCGTTAGATCAAGAGCCAGACCTAGTGGGGGCAGCGACGGCACTGACCCGCGCAGCCGTGCGCGACGGATGGCACGCCGACGGAGCAGACGGATTCGTGTACACCATCGACTTCGAGGGCACCCCGGTCGTGCGGGAGAGGATGCACTGGGTGTGCGCCGAGGCAATGGCCAACGCCACGATGCGGGCCAGCCTCGACGTCGACCCGACCGCCGCGGTGGATCACGACCGTTGGCTCGGGTTCGCCTTGAACCACCACCGCGACCTCGTGGGCGGATCGTGGTGGCACGAGCTCGATTCTCAGCTCCGGCCATCGGCCACGGTGTGGGCCGGCAAGCCGGACGTCTACCACGCGCTTCAGGCCTTGTGGCTGCCGCGGCTGGTTGCGACCGCAGGTGCTTGCGTGTCGTTTGCTGGTGCCGCGTCAAGGATTCCGGACCGCGGGTCGGAAGAACGGCCCCTGTAGACACTTGCACGCTTGTGTCTACAGCCCTACCTTCCTTGGATGCGCGCAGTCATCGTCGAGGCTCCAGGCCACGTCAGCGTCTCTGAAGTCCCTGACCCGGCGCTACCGGGCACCACGGGGGCGATCGTCAGAATCGAGTCCACCGCGATCTGCGGGTCGGACCTGCACTTCTACGACGGAGACCTCCCCATGTACCCGGTGGCCATCGGCCACGAGGGCATCGGCACCGTCGTCGAAGTCGGTTCCGAGGTCAAGACCATGGCCGTGGGCGACCGGGTCCTAGTCGCCTCGGTGGCTGGGTGCGGGAACTGTGTCGGGTGTGCCACCGGAGATCCGGTTGCCTGTCTCGGTGGTGCCAAGGTGTTCGGCTCGGGCGAGCTCGGTGGCGCGCAGAGCGAGTTCCTCGCGGTGCCGGCTGCTGACTTCCAGCTGCTGCGAATCCCCGAGGGCGTGAACGACGAGGCCGCGCTGCTGCTGACCGACAACCTCGCCACGGGCTGGGCGGGAGCGAAGCGAGCGGACTTTAACGAGGGTGACACCGTCGTGGTGCTCGGCCTCGGGGCTGTCGGCCAGTGCGCGGTCCGCTCGGCTATCGCCCTCGGTGCCGGCAGAGTTCTTGCTTTCGATCCGGTCCAGGGGCGGGTCGAACGCGCTGTCGCTGCGGGAGCGGTCGGACTGGGCGAGGCCCCGGTTGACGAGATTCTTGCGGCGACCGGGGGGCGTGGTGCCGACGCCGTCATCGATGCCGTGGGCCACGACGCCACGCTCGATGCCGCATTCGCTGCGGTTCGCTCGTCGGGCACCGTGTCGGTGATCGGCATCCACGACCTCAACCCCTACCCGCTCGGAGTGTTGATGGGTGTGTTCCGCAGCATCACGCTGCGGATGACCACCGCGCCGGTGCATCAGACCTGGGCCGATCTCGTGCCCATGGTTCAGAACCAGCGCATCGACGTCAGCGGAATCTTCACCCACACCTATCCATTGTCCGAGGCACCTGCCGCCTACGCCGCTGTTGCTGCCCGATCCGCTGACTGCCTGAAGGTGTTGATGACCCCATGAGTGCTTCGACGCTCGACAGCGCGCGGATCGTGGTTACCGGAGGGGCATCCGGCATCGGGTTGGCCAGCGCGCGACTTCTCCGAGAACGAGGAGCAGCCGTGGCTCTCTGGGACGTCGCGCCGGACACGCTCGAGGTCGCCCGGAGCATCGGTGCCCACGGTCAGTTGGTCGACGTCACGGGCGATCTGTCCGGGCCGGTCGCCGAGGCTGCGCGGGCGCTGGGTGGCCTGACCGGACTCGTGCACGCCGCAGGCCGGGTTGCACCCGAGCCGCTCGGGGACCTCACGGCGGACAGCTGGGACGTAGTTCTCGACGTCAACCTTCGTTCACACGCGCTCCTCGTGCAGGAGATGCTGCCCCACCTCGAGCAAGAGTCCGGCTCATCAGTGGTGGCGATCTCCTCGATCGAGGGACTCGTGGGCAACCCGTGGATCCCTTCCTACTGCGCGTCGAAGGCCGGGTTGCTCGGACTCACGCGCTCGATGGCGGCTCAGCTCGGACCCCAGGGGATCCGGGTCAACTCGGTGTGCCCCGGCTTCGTGGTCACCCCGATGCTTCAGCAGGCACTGGACATCGACGAGATCCGGACCGGGTTCGAGCAGGCCGCGCCCCTGGGGCGCATGGCGCAGCCGATCGAGGTGGCGACGGTCGTGGCGTTCTTGCTGTCGCAGGACGCTTCCTTTGTCACCGGCACCGAGATCGTCGTAGACGGCGGCCTCACCTGTAAGCACTAGGACCGCGCGAGGGTTCGATCAGCGGTGCCCCTTACAGAGGTGCCAGCTACAGGGGCGGGGGTACTACGTGCACCGGAACGTCGGCGTCACATGGTTGCCGCGAGACCAGGTCGGCGACCTCGACGTACCCACGCTCGATCTCACCGACCGCCGGATCGAATAGTCGGTACTGCTGGGTGCTCTTGTGGAACGGCTGCGACTCCAAGAACACGACCCGAACGTCGCCGGGCTGAAAGTCACAACGCTTCTGCAGGGCGGCGGCGAGCTGTTCGTGGTGGAGGTGCCCATCGCCGAAGTTCCAGCCGAGCGTCGTGCCGGCGACCAGCTCGCCGTCGAGCACCAGGTACTCCTCGTGCGCCGGCCCGCAGGCGCGGGGCACCAGGCTCCACAGCGCCCGGCCGTGGGTGTGGAAACCGCGGAAGGCGTAGCCGAGGTGCATCGGCACCATGGCCTCCTGCATCGACCCGTAGACCTTCTCGAGCTGCTGGTGCGGCATCAGCGATGCCTTGACGACGTTCGCGTCGTAGCGCTCGAGTGCGTCGCCGCGGAAGCACCACATGGACGCAGCCCAGTTGCCGGCGTAGTAGCGCATCGAGGGCAGGAACGAGACCTTGTCCGGCGCCAGGTTTCCTACCACCACGGTGCCCACGACGACGAGGACGAGGGCTGCCAAAGGCAGGGGCTCGGCCACGTCGCCGAGTCCTGCTTCGGCCTGACCGACAAACAGGACCAGGATCCCGATGATCATGAAGACGTTCCACTCCAGGGGCACGCCCATCGGGAAGCTGCCGATGATGTTGAGGTGGAACATCACCATCACCGTCGCGGCAACGATGGTGACCACGCCGCCATCGCTGAGCAGGAGAACGAGGGGAACGCTGAACTCGACGACGGTGCCGGCGTGCGCGAGGAAGGCCGAGAGGCGAGAAGGGCGCAGGTCGTCAGGGAACGAACGATGGAAGCGGTGCTTGAACGACCCGAACCGCAGGAACGGCGAGTTGCTCATCATCGCCGCCACGACGAACGGGAAGTGCTGGTTGAGCTTGGAGGTGGCAGCACCCCACCAGATCACCACCAGCAAGACCTTGGCGGCCACCACCGGATCGCCTTGGCTGAGCAGCAGGGCCGCGGCGAGCGGCGCGTAGACCTCTGAACGTGCCGCGAGAAAGATCGCCTTGTCGCGGAGCCCGATGAGCGCGAGCACCGCGAGCACGGTCGCAACCTGCTCGCGTGGCATGGCGCCCCAGGCCGTCCACACGAGGGAGACGACGAGCGCGGCGTAGAGCAGGGCATCCACTGGCGTGCGGGTGTCGCCACCGGTCAGCGGCACTCGGTTGGGCCACGGTGCCAGCCGGATGGTGCCGGGCCGCAGCCAGTAGAGGAAGGCGCCCATCGGTGGGATGAATCGCAGGTTGAGAGGTCCGAACCCGCACCCCAGACCGAGCACCTCGAAGAGCATCGTCCAGAAGACGAACGTGAAGAACACATCGGGCCGGTCCCACCATGCGGAGAGGTCGAACGCCCAGTCGAGACCGGGCTTCGACATGACGAACAGCCAGCCCACGGCGAGATAAACGAGAATCTTGACGAAGTAGAAGACGATCAACACGTCAGGAGAGCCGAACCCGAACTCCGCGAAGTGGCGGGCGAGCGGTCGCATCCGTTCCTGACGCGGGAGGTCGTGCCAGGTGTCGTGATCCACCGCGGGAAGATTCGGCTGAATGAATCCCATGTCAGGCCGTCGTTCCGTTCGGGGTAGCGAAGCGCATGTCGAGAAACTAGGGCTGTACACACATTCTGACAAGTGTCTACTGTGTGCGCGTGCGCCAACCTCACACAGGAATCCCGTTCACGGTCGCTGACTTCTCCGACGCCGAGCTCGCCGCCGCCCTCGACGAGACGGCGGTCCCCGCGCTGCTTCTCGCGTGCGTCCACATGCTCCCGAGCGAACGACGTCGCGAGATCCTCGACGGCGGCGTGCGACCGCAGGGTCTGTACATCAACGAGCTTCAGGGATTCATGTCCCCCGAAGACCAGACGGCCGCGCGGGCCTTGGCTCTGGACATCGTGAGGGACTGGCGCGACCGCGGCTGTCCTGAGCCCGAGCCGGTGTCGGACGAGAGCCTGCACGAGATGATGGCGTGGCTCGCCTGCGACGCGGTGGCCGACGAGTACCTGCCGATGATGCTCGATGAATTGGGCTTCGATGGTCGCGACCACCGCGCGCCAGCCCCCGTTTCCGGGGCCGAGGGTTATCCGGTCGTCGTGATCGGCGCGGGTATGAGCGGTGTTCTCGCCGCGATCCGGCTCGGCCAGGCGGGCTTTCCCTACGTCGTGCTCGAGAAGAACTCGGGCGTTGGCGGAACCTGGTTCGAGAACACCTATCCGGGCGCTCGAGTCGACGTAGCTAGCCACTTTTACTCCTACAGCTTCGAGACCTCCGACCACTGGCCTGAGCTCTTCTCACAGGCACCCGAGCTGCGCGCGTACTTCCAGGGCGTGGCCGAGCGCTACGGGGTCGTCGACCACGTGCGGTTCGACACCGAGGTGGTGGGAGCCTCCTGGGACGAGTCGACGTCGACCTGGCTGGTCGAGCTGGGTGATGGCACGACGCTGATCGCCAAGGCGCTGATCAGCGCCGTCGGTCAGCTCAACCAGCCGTCGATCCCCGACTTCGCGGGCAGCTTCGACGGGCCGGCCTTCCACACCGCCAGGTGGCGCAGCGATGTAGACCTGAGCGGCAAGAGCGTGGTGATGATCGGCGCCGGCGCCACGGGCTTCCAGCTGGCACCGGCCATCGCCGACCAGGTCGGCAGTCTCACCGTGATTCAGCGCAGCGCGCAGTGGATGTTTCCCAACCCGGGTTACCACGACGCTGTGGGCGAAGGTAACCGGTGGGCATTGAAGCATCTGCCCTTCTACGGACGGTGGTTCCGCTTCCTGGTGATGTGGCCGATGGTCGACACCGGCCTGATCGCGGCCAAGGTCGATCCCACCTGGGAGCACCAGGAGCGATCGGTCAGTGAGGTCAACGAGATGGTGCGCGACATGTTCACCGACTGGATCAAGAGCCAGGTCGACGACGACGAGCTGTTGGCCAAGGTGATCCCGCCCTACCCTCCGACCGGCAAGCGCACGCTGCAGGACAACGGCAGCTGGCTGACCACGCTGCAGCGCGACAACGTGCACCTCGTGCGCGCTGGTGTCGATCGACTCGAAGCCGATGGGGTTGTTGATTCCGACGGGGTGAAACACCCGGCCGACGTGGTGATCTATGCGACGGGTTACCAGTACAACAACTTCTTGACGCCGCTCAACATCACCGGCCGGGGAGGCGTTGACTTGCGCCAGTCGTGGGGCATCCGTGCCCGCGCTCACATGGGCGTCACCGTGACCGGATTTCCCAACCTTTTCCTGCTCTTCGGGCCCGGCACCAACTTCGCCGGTGGCAGCAGCATCGTCTTCGGTTCCGAGTGTGCCGTCACCTACACGATGGCCTGCCTGCGATTGCTAGCAGAGGGCGACCACCGAGCGATGGACCTGAGACAAGAGGTCTACGACGACTGGTATCAACGCCTCCAAGACGAGATGCGCACCATGGTGTGGGCCTCGCCCCACATCGAGCACAACTACTACAAGAACGCCGACGGAGACGTGCACGGGGTGAACCCGTTCCGTTTCGTCGACTACTGGGGCTGGACGCGCGAGGCGGACTCTGGCGAGTACGTGCTCTCGTGACCGAACCGGCTCGCGATCGCATCCTCGACGCAGCAGAGGCGTGTCTGGGCCGCGACGGGATCCGACGTACGACGGTCGCCCGGGTCGCCGACGAGGCAGGGTTGAGTCGGGCCTACGTCTACCGGTTCTTCGCCGACAAAGCGACGCTCCTCTCGGCCGCACTCATTCGACGCGACGAGCAGTTCTGGGACGAGGCGCGGGCTCGGGTAGCGGGGGTGCTTCCTGAGGGGATCGGCGCGATGGTCGCCGAGGCAGTGCTGCTCGCCCGCGCCTCGCCGCTCGGACCACTTGCTCTGTCGTTGGCCGAGAGCGAGCCTGAGGCCTACGCGGAGGTGATTGGCACCTATGCGCACGAGATCGTGCCCGGCCTCTCGGGGTTCTGGGTTGAACTCGTCGGTCTCGCAGCCGAGGGCGGCGTGATCCGAGACGACCTCGACATCGAGGCAGCAGCGGAATGGGTGCTTCGCGTCGTCGTGTCGCTGGTCGCTGTTCCCGGCGACCGGGTCGACACCGCTGATCGGGCATCCCTCAGAACGTTCCTGGCCACGTTCCTCGATCCCGCGTTCTCTCCGGTCTGAGACCGGTCGCGATGTACGAGCCGGTTGGCGGCTGACGTCGCAGTCGGCGTCCAGGGCCATCACACGGAGGTGGTCGCGGCTCCACTGCTCATTCCTTGGCCTGCAGCCTCGGGCTCGTAGCGCAGCACGTCACCCGGCTGGCACTCGAGCACCTCGCAGATCGCGGCGAGGGTTGAGAAGCGCACGGCCTTGGCTCGTCCGTTTTTCAGGACGGCGAGGTTGGCGCCGGTGATGCCGACGCGTTCGGCCAGGGTGCCCACCGCCATCTTGCGGCGAGCCAACATCACGTCGACGTCGACGACGATCGGCACGTCAGATCACCTCGCTGAGCTCGGCGCGCAGGTGGCTCGCCTCGACCTCGCGCGAGACCGCTTGCCTCAACAGCGAGCGCATCACCACGATGACCAGGGCGATGCCGGCTATGACCAGAGCGGCGCCCCCGATCAGCAACAC
>JBAUWM010000353.1:0-10754 GCA_049583775.1 Nocardioides sp. | reverse complement strand
CCCCGCCGAGGGGATCAGGAGCTGAAGGCCGAGTCGATGAAGTCGTCGACGTTGTCGGCCGTCACGACGGGTGCGAAGAGCTGCACCAGACGCGGAACCTCGATCTCCACCAGGTCACTCATCGACTTCTGCTGCTCCACGAGCCGAGCGAGCTTGACCCCGTCGGCCCCTTGGGTCGAGGGGTAGATGACGGTGGCGCGCAACACGCCGTTGCCGCTCTGGATCTGCTCCATTGCCTGCTGCGAACCGGCGCCGCCGACCATGAAGAACTCGTCGCGGCCGGCATTCTCGATCGCGGCCAGGACGCCCACGCCCTGGTCGTCGTCGTGGTTCCAGATCGCGTCGATCT
Source organism: Nocardioides sp. (assembly GCA_049583775.1). Lineage (GTDB taxonomy): Bacteria > Actinomycetota > Actinomycetes > Propionibacteriales > Nocardioidaceae > Nocardioides. Next base: position 10,405 of record JBAUWM010000353.1, on the reverse strand, counting down.
GCGGCGCAGCCTGGAGCAGGTTGGCTGTCTGCTCCTCGCCACTCTCGACGGTGAACTCAGCGGCAACGCGGTTGGAGACCTCCAGCCCGCACTCCGAGAGGGCGTCCTCGAAGCCCTGGCTGCGGTCCTGGGTCAGCGGGAGGGAGTCGATGCCCGCGATCTCGGCGATCACGGCGTCGGGGTTGTCCCCGAGCTCCTGGCACATGTACTGCCCGGCGGAGACACCCATGCCGTAGTTGTCACCCAGGACGGTGACTCGCGCCGCGTTCGGGTCGTTGAACTCACGGTCGACGTTGATCACCGTGATGCCGGCCTCCATGGCCTCGAGCGCGATGGGAGTCATCGCGGCGCCATCGAACGGGAGCAGGACGATGGCGTCCACGTCGTCGTTGATGAACGTCTCTACCTGGCTGATCTGGGCGCCCACGTCGTTGGTGCCCTCGGCGACCTGCAGGTCGATGTCGGGGTACTGCTCCTGCAGGTCGCGGACGTTGTTGGTGATGGCAGCCATCCAGCCATGGTCGGCGGCGGGAGCGGAGAAGCCGATAGTGATGGTGTCGCCCTCCTCGTCGTTGCTGCCGGCCGCGGCAACGGGGGTGTTGTCGCCCTCGTCGTTCTCGGCGTCCTCGGCACTGCCGGTGCACGCAGACAGGGCTAGGGCGGCGACCGCGCTGGCCACGAGGCCTGTGACGCGGCGGCTCCGGAGAGTGGTGGTGTGGCGCAGTCGCATGATGTGGTGCTCCTTGATTTCTAGGTGGTTACGGTCGTGGGGTGACCAGGTAGTGCGGTTCCGAGCTCTAGGTGGCGGCGGAGCGTCTCGCAAGTCGCTGTTGCAGCATCACGGCGACGACGATGATCGCTCCCTTTGCGACCGCCTGGGTGGAGGTGTCCTGATTGTTGAGGGTGAAGACATTGGTGAGCGTCTGGAAGATCAGCACGCCGAAGATGGTGCCGACGATGGTTCCTCGGCCTCCGGAGAGCAGCGTGCCTCCGATGACGACGGCGGCAATGGCTTCCAGCTCGTAGAGTCCGCCGTGCGTCGAGCTGCCCGTGGTGGTGCGCGAGACCAGCATCAGGGCGGCGATGCCGCAGCAGACGCCGACGAGCACGTAGAGCATCACGGTGTGCCGGTTGACGTTGATGCCGGCCAGTCGGGCCGCTTCGGGGCTGCCCCCGACCGCGAGAGTGCGGCGCCCGAAGGTGGTCCGGTTCAGAAGCACCCAGCCGATCGCGGAGACGACGGCGAAGATGATGATGATGACGGACACACCGAGCACCTCGGCGCCAAAGAAGTCCTTGAAACCCTGGACCTTGACGATCTGGGTGCGGCGTTCCGAGATGACCTCGGCCAGGCCTCGGGCGCTCGCGAGCATCGCAAGCGTCGTGACGAAGGCGACGACCTTGCCGTAGGCGATAAGGATCCCGTTGACGAGACCGCAGCCCGCACCGACGGCGAGTGCGACCATGACCATCAGCACCCAGTGCGTGTCCTGGGCCATGGTCTGCGTCGCGAAGGTCGTTGCCCACACCGAGCAGAGGGCGAGGATTGCTCCGACCGACAGGTCGATCCCGCCGCCGATGATCACGAAGGTCATACCGATGCTGACCACGCCGATCGTCGACGCCGCTCGAAGGATCGTCAAGGTGTTGTCGATGCTTGCGAACCGGTCGCCGACGGTGAACACCCCGACCAGGCAGATCAGCCCCAGGGCGACGACCAGCCCGAGGTTGTGACCCACGCTGCCGCTGAGGATGTCCGACATCCGGGAGCGGCCAGCGGGAGTCTCAGCCCGCTGCTCTACCTCCAGGGAGTCGCGAGAGGGCTGCAGGTGAGCCCCAGGGAGCCGACGTTCCGGCTCGGCCGGTCGCCCGTCCGCGGGGCCGCTGGTCTCGTCGCTCATGCGCTCTTTCCTTCCATCACCAGGTCGAGGACCTGCGACTCGTCGATCTCCGCTGCGGGTCCCTCGTGGACCACCCGGCCTTCCCTGATCACCAGCACCCGGTCGGCGAGCCCGAGCACTTCTTCGACCTCGCTCGAGACCACGACCACTGCTACGCCGGAGTCGGCGAGCGAGCGGACCAGGGTGTAGATCTCGCTTCTCGCTCCGACGTCAACGCCGCGTGTGGGCTCGTCGAGCAGCAGGACCTCACATCCCCGCAGCAACCACCGGGCAAGCACGACCTTCTGCTGGTTTCCGCCCGAAAGCAGGCGGACCAGGCGCTCGACGCCCGCTGGGCGCACGTCCAGGGAAGCGGTGAGCTCGCCCGCTCGCACGCGTTCGGCGCGTCCGTCGAGCATCCCGAGTCGGGCGAACCGGCGCAACGAAGAGACCGTGATGTTGCGGTAGACGGCCTGATGGAGCAGCAGACCCTGGCTCTTGCGCTCCTCAGGGGCCAACCCCACCCCCGCTTTGACGGCAGCCGGGACCGATCCTCCGCGAAGCGTCCGGCCGTTCACCGTGACGGTGCCGGAGGTGGGTTTGCGCGCGCCGTACACCGTCTCGAGAATCTCTGAGCGCCCGGCGCCGACGAGCCCCGCCAGGCCGACGATCTCGCCAGTTCTCACTGTGAGGTCGACCCCCGAGAAGGCTCCGGCGAGCGCGAGGTCACGCACCTCCAGCACGGGCTTGGCGTCAGCCGTGACCTCCGTCCTCCGGGGCGGGAAGACGTACTTGATGTCACGACCGGTCATCAGGCGGATCAGCTCGGCAGTGGGGGTGTCCTTGACTGCGAGGCCGGTGGCCACCGTCTTGCCGTCCTTGAGGACTGTGATCCGGTCGCCGATCTGACGGATCTCCTCCAACCGGTGTGAGATGTAGACGATTGCCACGCCCTGCGAGGTGAGCTCGCGGATCACGCGGAAGAGGTTGTCTACCTCACCCTGGTCGAGCACGGCAGACGGCTCGTCGAGCACCAAGATCCGAGTGTCCTGAGAGAGAGCGCGCGCCATGCTCACGATCTGTTGCGCGGCCGGTGAGAGGCGACCCACCGAGCGCGCCGTCGGGATCTCGCCATGGCCGAGTCGGATCAGGAGCTCTCGTGCCCTGCGCGTGGTCTCCGACCTCTGGCTGAACCCCGCGGTCGAGAGCTCGTGCCCCAGGAAGATGTTTTCGGCAACGCTGAGCTCCGGGACCAGGTCAAGCTCTTGGTAGATGGTCGAGATGCCGATTCGCATCGCCGCCTGCGGCGTGGACAGGGATACCCGCTCGCCCTCCCACAGGATCTCGCCCTCGTCCGGCAGGTAGCTCGCTGAGAGCACCTTGATCAGGGTGGACTTGCCTGCGCCGTTCTGGCCGAGCAGGCAGTGCACCTCGCCTGCGCGGACGTCGAGTTCGACGCCGCCGAGGGCCACGACGCCCGGGAAGCGCTTGACGATCCCGCGCATCGTCAGCAGCGGGGTGTCGGTGGTGGTCGTGGTGGTCATGACGTGGCTCCTAGGTCGCTGACCGCGACGCGCGGCACGAGGGTCGGGTCCTCGTAGACGTGATCGATGGCGACGGCCGCACCGCCTCGAACGGCGGCGTACAGGCCGATGGTGGACAGTGCGATCCGGGTGCCTCCCGACTCCGGTGCCAGGACCCCGGAGGCCAGCTCGGCCTCGACGTCCGCGACGATCCAGGTGCCGATCTCACCGAGGTAGCCGCTCAGCACGATGACTCCCGGGTTGAGTGCGTTCGTGAGCGCGGCGGCGCCGACGCCGACCCACCGGCCCAGCTCGTGAAGTGCCGCGAGGGTGCGTGTGTCACCGGCCTCTGCGCGGCGGTTGACCTCGGCCACTCGCTCCTCCAGCAGCAGGTCGGCGCCCCTCAGGAAATCACTGGGATCCGCGGCCTGCTCCAGCAGCCGGGTCAGCCCGATCACGGTCTCCCAGCAGCCGGTCCGACCGCAGCCGCACCGGCTGCCGCCGGGATCTACGACCATGTGGCCGAATTCCCCGGCGAACCCGCGTCGACCGTGGAAGGGGCGGCCGTCGGCGATGATGCCGCCACCGATGCCGGCCTCGCCGTGGACCACCAGGATGTCGCGTCGTTCAGGGTCCCCGGGCGTCGCCTCGGCGACGGCTGCGAGGTTGGCCTCGTTGGCCACCTCGATCAGGTAGTCCGGCCGGTCGAGGCGGTCGCGCAGCAACGCAGCCACCGGCACGTCCCGCCAACCGAGGTTGGGCGCCACGGAGACCGCTCCGTCGTCACGATCCACGAGCCCAGCGACCCCGGTCACGATGGCCACCGGCTGGCTGCCCCTCTCGGCGAGGTCGGCGAGGGTGCCCCGGAGCAGCTCCACGAGGTGGTCGACGACCTCCTCGGGCTGCACCCCCCGGGTGTCGACTGAGGTACGTCGTTCGCTGACCACCTCACCAGCCAGGTCGATCGCCAGCGCCGTCACGTGGTGGACGTTGATTTCGGCGCCGATCCCGTAAGCACCGGTGCCGTCGAGCTCAAGGATCGTGCCTGGCCGACCCACGGCACCGCGCTCGGCCTTGCCCTCGCGCACGAGCCCGCGTTCCATGAGCTCGCCGACCAGGCTGGACACCGTGGCCTTGTTGAGCCCGAGGTCGGAGGCCAAGCGAGCACGGGATCGGGGTCCGGTCTCACGCAAACCGCGCATCACCAGGGCGAGGTTGGCCCGACGCAGCATGCGCTGGTCGTTCCCTCCCGAGCCGGCACCTTGCCAGCCCTCCCGCGCTTGCGCCATGGGTTCGTCCTCCAGAGGTGGCGAGCGATCGCAGCACCTTAGTTTGATGGACCATCAAACTAAAGTGTGGCGGACGTCACGTCAACCCTCTCGACCGTTCAGTCTTCGCTCGTCAGCGACGCCGCGAAAGGTGAAGTGTCTTGCCCTCCCGGTAACGCTCCCGGATCTCCGGGACCGGGTCAGCCGTGTGACGACTGGCGCGGAAGTTTTCCCAGGGAGGTGCCGCATCCGTGCCAAGCAACGCCCACGCCGCTTGTCGGGCGGCCCCGTCGGCGACGTACTCCCCCGCGGGCGGGACGTCGACCGGCATCCCCAGGACCTGAGGCGCCAAGACTCGAACGGCCTCCGACGCAGCGGCTCCGCCGACGAGCAGCATCCGCCGCGGCTCGACACCCGATGCCGTCACCGCGGCCACGCCGTCCGCGAGCCCGCACAGAAGCCCCTCGACCGCGGCGCGGGCGAGGTCATGGCGGGTGGCCGACCCCAGGGTGAGCCCCAGGATCGATCCGGTGGCGTCAGGGAGGTTCGGCGTCCGCTCCCCCTCCAGGTAGGGCACCAGGACGAGCCCACCGGCACCGGGCTCGGCGCTCATCGCTAGCGCAGCAAGTGCGGCGTGGTCGACGCCGAGCAGACGGGCCACCGCATCAAGCACCCGGGCCCCGTTGAGCGTCGCGACCAGCGGCAGGAAACGACCCGTGGCATCTGCGAAACCGGCGACCGTTCCCGTCGGGTCGATCGTCTGCGCGCCAGCCACCGCGGTGACCACCCCGGAGGTGCCGATCGAGATGACCACGTCACCTACCTCGGCCCCCAGCCCCAGCGCCGCCGCGGCATTGTCGCCCGCACCTGCCCCCAGCAGAGCGCCACCGGAGGTCACCCCGGCTACGCCACCGGGTGCAACGACGTGCGGGACGTGAGGAACGAAGCCGAGCGCCCTCTCAAGCAGATCAGTCCGGTAGGAGCCGGTGGCCGCCGACCAGTAGCCGGTCCCGCTGGCATCGCTGCGGTCAGTGGTCAGGGTCGTCACGTCACTGCTTCCAGTGAGCCGCCACGTGAGCCAGTCGTGAGGCAGGCACACCGCCGCCGTGCGCCGAGCGTGGTCAGGCTCGTGCTCGGCCAGCCACCGCAGCTTCGTGACGGTGAAGGACGCCACCGGGACCACGCCAACCGCCTCTGCCCAGGCCAGCCCCCCGACCTCCGCGCCGCCCAGCTCCTGCACCAGGTCAGCCGCGGCACCAGCCGAACGGGTGTCATTCCACAGCAGTGCCGGGCGCACGACGCTGCCGTGCTCGTCGAGGCAGACCATGCCGTGCTGCTGCCCGCCTACCGCCACGGCCTGCACGTCGGCCAGCCCGCCCGCCTCGGCCAGTGCCCGTTGCAGCGCAGCCCACCACTCCTCCGGATGGACCTCCGTACCCTCGGGGTGGGCGGCTCGCCCCTCCCGCACCAGGACTCCGGACGCCGCCTCTCGGATCACGACCTTGCAGGACTGGGTCGAGGAGTCGATGCCCGCAACAAGCGGGCCACGTGTGGTCATGCGCCCGGATGATGGCACACGCGGCTTTCGCGCAGAGCGCTCGTGGTCGATGCCCGCCTCGCGGCATGCAGCGCGAACACCTCGACGGCGTCACGGCAACAGCCCACGTGACGCCCCCTTGCCGGTCAGGAACCAGGGCGAAACCTGCGAGACGTACCGACCCCTGACGTGGGGCGTCGTGCCTGGTAGATCTTCAGCCACCGGCGGTCGATGTACCGCTTCAGGTGCAGCGGCCCGGTGCCGTACCACCACAGCCGGCCGCGCACGGCCAGCCCGACGCCGCCGCCGAGATCGAGGATCGACAGTGCACGGCGCTGTGGCTCGTAGAGCGGCAGCGGTTGTTTCCGGACCCGCGCGAGCAAGCTGCGGTGCAGCACCGGTCCTTGTCGCACTCCGTGCACCCCGATCCGAGGCAACGGACCTGGCAGAAAGTGGGCGCAGTCGCCGACGGCATAGATCTCGTCTCGGCTCACGTGCTGGAGCGTGGCGCGCACCGGCACCCCGCGGCCGTCGCCCAGGCCGAGGTCAGCAAGCAGCGGCGGCGCAGCGAGCCCGGTCGCGATCAGGGCGACATCGTGAGGTATCTCGGTTCCGTCACCACACACAAGTTGTCGCTCGGCGATCTCGCTCACGATGCGCCCGGTGTAAACGACCACACAGCGCTTCGCCAGGAGCTTTTTGATCCGCCTACGCGCACCGGTGGGTAGGTCGGCACCGATGTGCGGTCCGGAATCCACCAACCGGACCTGTGCCACGTCCAGGCGGACCGCGAGATGGGCCGCCAACTCCAAGCCCGAGGCACCGCCCCCCACGACCGTGACCAGAGCACCTTGCGGACCCAGCCCTCGCAGTCGGACATCCAGATCGCCAAGGCCGCTCAACGGCTTCACCCGCAGCACGCTCGGATCGATCGTGATGCCCGCTGGCGCGACGACACTGCCGACGTTGATCGAGAGCACGTCGTACGGCAAAAGGGTTCCAGCCGACGTCCCCGCGAGCCGCAGCTCCGCATCGAGCGACTCCAAAGTGCCCTCGTGGAAGTGCACCCCAGAGGCAGCCGCCAGCGCCCGCACGTCGATCCGCCCGGCGTCACCGGACAGAGCCCCGGCTGCCCTCGCCGAGGCAACGCCGCTGTAGTCGAAGAACCGCGGGGCGACGAGTTGCACCCGATACCCCGCAGCAGCCAGCTCCGCGGCGCGCTTCACGACGTAGAGGTGTCCGTGGCCTGCGCCGACCAGCAGCAGCTCTGGCACCTCGGAGACCTCTGTTGCTCGGGCGATGGGGAGACCACGGGTCACAGCGCCACCTCGTGGACAAGGTTGTCAGCGTAGCCAGGAACCGACTCTCGGTCAGGTACGGGTGTGTCATCGACAGTGCCATCCGTGGTAAGCACAGGCATGGAGCGTGCGCTGTTGGAGATGCTCGGCAAGCACTCCTCGATCGCGCTGGCGGTCTGTGACGCCGAGGGCCATCTGACGGTGAACAGTCCGGCCCTCGAGCGCATTCTCGGTTACCGCGCTGACGAGCTGACCGAACGGGATTTCGATTCGCTGCCCCTTCACGACGCAGTGAGTCAGCGCGCGCTCGACCCCGATGCCATGCCGCTGGCTCGCGCCCGGCACGGTGAGACGGTCACCGACGAGGTAGTGGCTCTGCATCGAGCCCACGATCGGACGCTCTATCTGCGCTGCAGCGCGACGCCCCTGCGCGATCAAAATCACGCGATCATCGGTGCCATCGCCTTGCTGCAGGACGTGACGTCGGAGTGGGTCATGATGCTGAAGCAGGCAGAGTTGCGCGACCAGCTCGTCACCACTGTCAGCCACGAGCTACGGACTCCCCTGACCAAGATCCTTGGCCACTCCGAACTGTTGAGCGAGGCCGCCGCCGCCGGGAAAATCGCAGCGCCCTTCGATCGATCTGTCGACGCCATCGCGCGGGCCAGCCGGGACCTGGTGGCGATGGCTGAGAAGCTCACTCATCTAGCCAACCTTGACGCCGCCACCCAGGTGCATCCCGCTCCCACTGACGTGGTCCCCGTGCTGCGAGCAGCAGCCGACTCACAAAGAGTCCTCGCCGAAGCTCGCCACGTCGAGATCGACTTGTCAGGGCCACGAGAACTATCGGCGACCATCGACCACGCGCTCGTGGAGCGGGCAACGCGTGAGCTGCTGGTCAACGCCGTCAGCCACGCCCCGACAGGGTCGCGCGTCGAAGTGGGCCTTACGTGCGCAGACGGCTACTTCGAGATCTGCGTTGCCGATCACGGACAGGGCGTCGCCCCCGAGGACCGCGTACGGGTAGTCCAACCCTTCGAGCGCGGGCCAGCGGCCCCAGGCGAGGTCAGCTCGATGGGTCTGGGGCTCGCGGTGGCGAGCGCTATCGCTGCAGCCCACGGAGGCACCATCAGACTGGAGGACAACCAGCCCACAGGGCTGGTCGCGCGAATGTCTCTTCGGCGGCACGTGGCCTAACCGGCTACTGCGGCTGCGGGGGCAGGGTGTCTCGGAAGTACCGGTGAAAGATGCCGGCATGGCCGAGACGTGCGGAGTCCTGATAGAACTCGCTTTGGGGGTCGAGGTAGTCGGTGAAGCCCGGAAGATCAGCCACAGCGTCAGGGGCCACCTCGGTGAAGCCCATCGACCATCCGACGAAGAAGCGCTGCTCGATCTCTTCAGTGAGCGTCACGTCGACGCTGTGGTGCCGTGAGTCGCCCAGGATGCGCGCCATCGTGGCATCGACGTCCTCAGCGCGACCCTCGAGCGTCTGGATGAAGTGCCGATCGGCGTAGAGCAGCATCCCGGTCACGTTGCATCGTTCGTTCCTGTCGCGTGACACGGCCAACAGGTTCGCGAGCTGGTTCTGGTCCAGCGGCTCCGTGGCAACGCTGAGGTAGGTCAACGAGATCATGCGTCACCTCTCAGTATGTCGATGCTTCACCTTGCAGGGCGGGCCCGCAGACTGTCCAGCACACCGGAGGGTGAAGGTCACGCCTTCCAGGATGGGTGCGCGAGGAACGAGCGCCTCGCAACCTCGACCAGCGTTCGGGTCGACGATCCACGGGCTGGGCGCGCGGTCTACGCCAGGTGCCGGGAGACTGGGGCGATGACGTCGAGTGAGCCGCGCCTCTTGCTGGCGGTCGACGCGCCCTCGCTGCTGCATCGGGCCTACCACGCCCACGGCATCGCTGGCCTGCGCGATCGAGGAGGACGGCCAGCGTGGGCTTTGCACGGCATGCTGCGTCAACTGCTTGAGACGATCGAGGCCTTCTCACCCGACGCAGTCGTGCTCGGACTCGATGACCGAGCGTCGTCCGTGCGTGCCGCCGCCTATCCGGCGTACAAGGCCGGAAGAGCCGCGAAGGACGACGCCTTGGTCGAGCAGCTCGAGCGCTGCGGGCCGTTGCTCGACGCTCTCGGGCTGCTCACGGTGACACCGTCGGGTCTGGAGGCCGATGACGTGAGCGCCTCCGCCTCCACCTGGGCGGCCCGATCAGGGTGGCGCTGCGTGATCGTGACCTCCGACCGCGATGCCTTCGCGCACATCGGCCCGACGACCGAGGTGCTTCGTCTGATCAGCGGCGGGGGTGTCCAGGGATCTCCACTCCTCAACCCGACCCGGTTCCGCGCGCTCTACGACATCGATGCCGCCGACTACCTGGCATTCGCTGCGTTGCGAGGTGATGCCAGCGACAACTTGCCCGGTGTCACGGGAGTTGGTGAGAAGACCGCATCGCTGCTGCTGTCGCGGGTCGGAACCATGCGCGAGATCTGGGCAGACATCGACCATGCTGGTGGGGCGACTCTCGTTGCCGCCCTCGATGCCCACTGCGAAGAGCACGGCAAGCGCCGAATCGGCGAGCGCGTGCGCCGCTCGTTGACGGCACCAGGCGCGCGGGAGCAGTTCGAGTCGAACCTGAAGCTGATGGCGGGTCGGTGCGACATCGACCTCGGGCTGCAGCCCGACCTGCCCGGTTCACCGGGGCTCCTCCCCCGCTCTGCTGAGGCCGTACGTCAGGTCGTCGACCACCTCGGGGTTGCGGAGACCACCCGATTCGCGGTGCGGGTGCTGAGCGGTGAGACGGGGTAGCAGTACTGCTCAGCGGGTCTCGACGACTGTGAGTGTTCGGGTGGCTGGCCTGGGGCTGGCTGGCAGGGTGGCGCTGGTTCCTGGGGC